>JAPLEF010000174.1 GCA_026391525.1 Sphingobacteriales bacterium | reverse complement strand
TATGTATGCTGCTTATCCTGATCAGTATTTTGATTTGTACTTGTATAGTCCCCCATTTGGTGTATTATTCGCTCCCTTTTCTCTATTGCCATTTTATATAGGCTATTTTGTTTGGAACAATTTCAGTGTGCTGATTATCCCTTTACTTATTTTCAGGTTAAAGGGTATCACTGATCATAAAAAATATCTCATTTGTTATATTGCACTCATTGAAATCCTCACCTGCATGCAGGGAACCCAGAAACAAACCAGTGAGTGAAATTTTACCGTAGTTATCCTTTTGATCTGAAACAAGTACATTGAACCAATTTTTATATTGTCCCAAAAATTGAAGTTCATATGGAGGTTCGCTGTCGTATTCATTCTAGTGGGCGCATTGCCATTGTTATTCCTGAATATGTCGGAATGGTTGGGACAATATAAAAATTGGTTCAATGTACTTGTTTCAGATCAAAAGGATAACTACGGTAAAATTTCACTCACTGGTTTGTTTCAGGTTTATTTTAATATTTCCGACATAAGTAAAGTAATGGTACAATTAGGAGGAGTATTGCTTTTTTGTACGATGTATATCAGGCGAAAACTATTCTCAGCTTATTATTACAGGTTATTTTTTCTGGCAGCTTTGCTTATCTGGGTTGTGATTTTCAATCATGCGTCTGAAGTATATGGTTATGCAATAGCGATTCTGGGTGTTGGATTTTGGTATGTACATCAACCACCCAGCCGTGCAATCAACATCTTTATCTTGATTTTTATTTTTTTTGCCACAATTCTTTCAATAGATCCAAAGCCAAGAATAATTAGTAAATATATTTATGAACATAGCCTCAAAGCAATACCATATACTTTTTTGTTCTTAGCCATCTTATTTCAAATGCTTTTTAGAAATAGTGCTTTTTTCAGGGTGCCCCCTCAAACGGCACTTAGTCAAACATAAATCGTGTTGATTACAATTTTCGCTGGTAATTTTCTGCCAGGAAATCAGAAATGGTCTGGAATTCTGCCACTTTTTTCATTTCGGTAATCAATCGTATTAATTTTTCAGAAAGTAACTGAGTATTGTGTTTTTTTAAATAAGCAGGGATTGCCCATTTATTAATGTTGGTAAACTCCCATGGATGGAAATATAAAGATAGGTAGCCATCTTTTTTTAGGGTTTGGATAGCCATTCTTTCATAAATCTGGTAAGGAAGGTTTTTAAATGATATCCAGAATAGCGGTAACCGGAGATTTGGCGTAACTGAAACGGGTACACGCTGTATTTCATCCTCTACATAAATGGTACGTGGTAAATGACGATTATCGTACTGGCCCGGGATAAAAGTAGGGTTTATCGATGAATCGTAATGATATCCTGCTTCTTTAACAGAAGCAATATCTATTTTCCTAAATCGGGGCATTCTTAAACCGGTTACTTTAGTACCGCTAATTTTTTCAAGGGTAAGCCTTGACGCTAACAGGTCTTTTTTTTCAAAACTGCTATGGTAAAACGCGTGTGAGGCTATTTCATTTTTTCCGGAAAGCTGTTTAATATTATCAGGATAGTGTTCTGCAAAATTCGCCGTAGTAAATAAGGTTGAAGGAATATCTGTTTGAGTAAGTATCTTTTCCATTTCAACTACACCATTCATTCCGGTTTCCATCTGTTCATCCTTCCCAATTTGCAGACCGTACTCCAGGGGAAGGTCAAATTCTTCAACATCAAAAGTTAACAATACTTTACCCTTAGCCATTTACAATATTTTTTCCTGCATTAAAATTAAGGATAAACTAAAGATTACTTATGGCTTGTCAGTTGTTGATATTAGATTCGCTGATAATAAAGGGCGGACGTTGTTTACTCTGCATGAATGTTTTTCCCAGATAAAGTCCCACTATTCCAAGGATCATGAGGTTTAGTCCCCCGAAAAAAGCAATCGTCAAAATTACCGAAGCCCAGCCCGATTGGGCCACACCATTTAACTTGCTGTATATGGCATACGGAACATACAAAACAGAAAGGAAAGAAAAGAAAAAACCAAGATAGATGGCAATCGAAAGTGGCTTCACACTTAATGATATTACATTGTTTATGGCAAATGAGAAAAGTGCTTTTGTTCTATATCTTGATTTTCCATTTTCTCTTTCTGAAGGAACGTATGCTAACCCCAGTTGCTTAAATCCTACCCACTTTATCAATCCTCGGTAAAAGAGTGTGTCTTCATTCATGGTTTTAAGCACATTCACCACTTTGCGATCGATGATCCTGAAATCTGAAACACCGTTTTCCAGTTTTACAGTGGCTAAGGCATTCACTAAATAATAAAATGTTTTAGAAAAAAACTTCGATAAGGCACTGGCATGTATATTACTTCCTTTTCGATAATAATAAACTACTTCGTATCCGGCTTCCCATTGTTCAATCAATTTAGTAATCAGGCCGGGAGTATGTTGCATGTCGGCATCCATCGTGATGGCTGCCTGTCCGGTACAATTCGAAAAGCCTGCATAAAGGGCATTGTCTTTTCCGAAATTCCTTGAAAAACTGATATATATAACTTCCGGATGCTGTGAGGCAAGTTCTTTAAGCAAATCCAGCGTGGCATCGGTACTTCCATCATCTATAAAAATAATCTCATAATCATATTCTGGCAGGGTATAGAACACTTCCTTTATAGCATTATAAACTATCGAAACATTATGCTGCTCATTTAAAACCGGTAATATCAGACTGATTTTTTTTCTCATAAATTAATAGCGACATGCTTTAGCATATTTCCTCCAGAGATCCCTCATGGGTATCCCTTGCAACTTCAAAATTCCTTGTTCATCATTCATTATTTTCAGTGTTTTCACTGAATGAAAACAACGCTCTTTCTCAGGTATCAATTTTTTCTAAGATCATATCTTTCACCTTGCTCATCGGCATTCTTTCCTGCAACATACTGTCGCGGTAGCGGATGGTTACGGTTTGATCTTCTTTGGTTTGATGGTCGATGGTTACACAAAAGGGAGTGCCAATGGCATCCATCCTGCGATAGCGTTTACCGATAGCATCTTTTTCTTCATAAAAGCAATGGAAATGAGGCTTGCATTCATCCAATAATTCTCTGGCTATTTCCGGCAATCCATCTTTTTTCAATAAGGGAAGGATGGCCAGTTTGGTAGGGGCAAGTGCTGTTGGTATCCTGAGTACCACCCTGCTATCTTCGGTTCCGTCTTCTTTAGTCCACTTTTCTTCCGCATAAGCCAGGCTCATAACGGTAAGGAATAACCGATCTAAGCCTACCGAAGTTTCAACCACAAAGGGAGTGTAGTTGCCATAGGCTTTTCCTTCTTCATTCAGATCGTTATCGAAGTACTGTATTTTTTTCTTGCTGTAAGTGGCATGTTGTGTAAGGTCGAAATCTGTGCGGCTATGTATGCCTTCCAGTTCTTTCCAGCCAAAGGGGAATTCAAATTCTATATCGAGTGCTGCATCTGCATAATGAGCCAGTTTGATATGGTTATGGAAACGCAATTTTTCTGCAGGGATGCCGATGCTCTCATGCCATTTTTTGCGGGTTTCTTTCCAATAGTTGTACCATTCCATCTGTGTACCGGGCCTCACAAAAAACTGCATCTCCATCTGTTCAAACTCCCTCATCCTGAAAATAAATTGCCGTGCCACAATTTCATTGCGAAATGCTTTGCCTGTTTGAGCAATACCGAATGGAATTTTCATCCTGCCGGTTTTTTGCACATTGAGGAAATTTACAAAAATGCCCTGCGCTGTTTCAGGGCGTAAATAAATGGTATCGGCTTCTTCAGCCACACTGCCGATTTGGGTGCTGAACATGAGGTTGAACTGACGAACGTCTGTCCAGTTGCAGGTTTTGCTGATGGCACATTTGATCTGATGCTGTTCAATCAGCTGTTTCAGTCCGGAAAGGTCATCAGCAGCAAGTAACCGATCCATTTCAGCTAATATTGCTTTTCCTTTGGTTTCATCTAAGGTTTCTGCATATGCTTCAATGAGATGATCTACACGATATCTTTTATTGCTGTCTTTGTTGTCGATCATCGGGTCGCTGAAATTATCAACATGCCCGCTCGCTTTCCAAACCGTCGGGTGCATGAAGATAGCGGCATCAATACCAACAATATTATCGTGCAGTTGGGTCATGCTTTTCCACCAGGCATCTCTCAGATTTTTTTTGAGTTGCGCACCCAATTGTCCGTAATCATAAACCGCACTCAATCCATCATACAATTCTGAGGATTGAAAAATATACCCGTATTCTTTACAATGGGATATGAGTTCCTGAAAATTATTCGATTCGTTTGCCATGACGGCAAAGATAGGCGTTTCGCCATTTCAGCACAAAGCGGCATGGGTAGGCAAACCGGAACCAACCATAAAAAAACCACCGGGTTTTCCGGTGGCTATTGTAAAATGGATTGAAGTAGATTAACTGCAACCGAGGCTATTGCCACAGTTCAGGCATTTATAGCAAGTGCCGCTTCGTACGGTGATATGTCCGCATACATTACATGCCGGCGCATCACCCTGCATCGATTTGTTAGCAGCACTTACCGCATCCATACCAGCGTTTAGGGGTTTGGCGGTTGCTACAGCCCGATGCGGTTTAACAGCATCCGGCTGCACGTTTCCAACAACCCTCACATCACTAAGTTCATGAGTACGTTCGCCAATGGTTGGGGTGTTTACATCCCAGGGTTCATTGCCGAGATTTTGAACTTCAGGTTTGTCGAGTACATGAACAAGGTCATTACGGCCTAAGTATTCATAAGCAAGGGAACGGAACATGAAATCGATGATAGAGGTGGTGGTTTTGATGTTCGGATGATCTACCATTCCGGCAGGTTCAAAACGGGTAAATACGAATTTCTCTACATATTCTTCTAAAGGTACACCGTATTGCAAGCCAATTGAAATGGCAATCGCAAAACAGTTCAGCATGCTGCGCATGGTAGCGCCTTCCTTAGCCATATCAATGAAGATTTCACCTAAAGTACCATCATTGTATTCTCCGGTACGCAAGAATAATGCCTGTCCGTTGATCTTTGCCTTCTGTGTAAAGCCCCTACGCTTAGCCGGTAGTGCCCTTCTTTCCACAATCATGGCTAACTGGCGCTTGAGCGAGGTGTCGGCGCTGCTTTGAACCCGCTTGTTCATCTCTTCCAGCAATTCATCAATGGTGAGTTTCGACATATCTACCAATGCAGTTTCATGTTTCATTTCCTGATGGGAAGTTTCATCCGCAACCAAAACTTCATCGGTTGATTTTTTCTTCTTGTCTGATTTATTACTCAACGGCTGGCTCAGTTTGGAACCATCACGGTAAAGGGCACATGCTTTTAAGCCCAGTTCCCAACTTAAACGGTAAGAATCGGCAATTTCTTCAATAGAAGCTTCATTGGGAAGATTGATGGTTTTGCTGATGGCCCCACTAAGGAAAGGCTGTGCTGCAGCCATCATGCGGATATGCCCGTGTGCATGAATGAACCTTTCACCGGTTGCGCCACATTTGTTGGCACAATCAAAAACCGATAAGTGTTCATCTTTAAGATGCGGTGCACCTTCTACGGTCATGGTACCGCAGATGTACACATTGGCAGCATCAATCTGGTCATCAGAAAAACCCAGGGCTTCCAATAAGCTCCATTCAAAATCGTTATACTGTCCGGGAGTGAAACCAAGCCTTTGCAAACAGGTTTCGCCCAGTGTATAAACGTTGAAAACAAAGCCGATTTCAAAAGCACTGCCCATGGCGGCATTTAAACGGTCGATTTCAGCGGGGAGGAATCCTTTTTCTGCCAGACTGGTTTCATTGATATAAGGGGCACCTTTTAAAGTTGCATGCCCCTTGGCGTAATTCACGATGTCGGCGATCTGTGATTCGTTGTATTTGAGGTTGCGCAAGGCCTGTGGAACACTTTGGTTGATGATTTTGAAATAACCACCACCACTTAATTTTTTAAATTTCACGAGTGCGAAATCAGGTTCAACACCGGTGGTATCGCAGTCCATAACCAAACCTATAGTGCCTGTTGGGGCAATTACAGTGGTTTGTGCATTACGATAACCATATTTTTCACCCATTTGAACGGCATCATCCCATGCTTTGGTGGCCGATTTCAAAAGATAATCCGGGCAATATTTGGCATTGATTCCCTGTGGTTTGATTTCTATGCCTTCATACGCATCCATGGCATCATAGGCAGCCGCACGATGGTTACGCATCACTTTCATCATGTGATTTTTGTTATCGGCATAACGGTCGAATGCGCCCAAAAAGGAAGCCATTTCTGCTGAAGTCTTGTAAGCGATACCCGTCATGATGGCTGTAATAGCACCTGCTATACCACGTGCTTCTTCACTGTTGTAGGCGATGCCACTCACCATCAGCATGCTGCCAAGGTTGGCATACCCTAATCCGAGTGTGCGATAATCGTAACTGAGCTGAGCAACTTCTTTGGAAGGGAACTGAGCCATCAGTACTGATATTTCCAATACCACCGTCCATAAACGACAAGTGTATTCAAATCCGGCTATATCAATCGTATTATCAGTTTCATTAAAGAAACGACGTAGGTTTACACTGGCCAGATTACAGGCCGTGTTATCTAAAAACATATATTCACTGCAAGGATTAGAGGCGCGGATTGGTCCTCCTTCCGGACAAGTATGCCATTCGTTGATGGTAGTATCATATTGGGTTCCGGGATCTGCACAGCGCCAGGCAGCATAATTGATCTGATCCCAGAGTTCAGTGGCTTTTACCGTTCTCATGGTACGTCCATCACTGCGGGCTTTCAATTCCCAGTCGCCGTTGGCATCTAAAACTTTGAAAAAAGAATTCGGGATACGAACGGAGTTGTTGCTGTTTTGTCCGCTAACCGTACGATAGGCTTCTCCTTCATAATCGTTAGAGTAGCCGGCCGCAATCAAAGCCGCAACTTTATCTTCTTCTTTTACTTTCCAGTTAACAAAATCTACAATCTCGGGGTGATCTAAATCCAGGCAAACCATTTTAGCAGCCCTGCGGGTAGTACCACCACTTTTGATAGCACCGGCAGCACGGTCACCAATCTTTAAAAAACTCATTAGTCCGCTGGAAGTACCACCACCACTGAGTTTTTCGCCTTCCCCGCGGATGCTGGAGAAATTGGTACCAACACCACTTCCATATTTGAAAATCCTTGCTTCACGTACCCATAAATCCATGATGCCACCATCGTTCACTAAATCATCATCAACACTTAAAATAAAGCAGGCATGTGGTTGCGGGCGTTCGTAGGCAGATGTTGATTTCTTTAATAAACTGTCTTTTGGATCTACATAATAATGGCCCTGAGGTTTTCCGGTGATACCATACACTTCATGCAAGCCGGTGTTGAACCACTGCGGACTATTGGGAACACATGCCTGATTAAGGATACCATAAACCAGTTCGTCGTAAAACACCTGGGCATCTTGTGGCGTTTCAAAGTAGTGGTTGCGTTCGCCCCAAACACGCCAGCAATGAGCCATACGATGTGCCACCTGCTTTACGGTGGTTTCGCGGCCTAAACTGCCATCAGCCTGTGGTACTCCGGCTTTACGGAAATACTTCTGGGCCAGGATGTCGGTAGCAATTTGGCTCCATCCTTTGGGCACTTCCACGTTATCCATCTGAAAAACCACTTCTCCTGAGGGGTTCTTGATGACGGAAGTACGGTAATCGTATTCAAACATTTCGTAAGGGCTAACCGAATCTTTGGTAAACTGTCGGCTGAAACTGAGCGCTTTGAGAGGTTGCTTTTTTGTACCCATGTTAATAAAATATTATTTGTTGTTAGTAAGGATTTTGTTTTCTTGGAATATTGTAAGGGAACGAAAATATCTTTTGTCTTCCAACTTTTTTAGTTGTTTATTTCCCCATCTTGTGGACAAAATATGTGTATATTTTCGCAAATCAACGGCACACTGAATTTCAGGCGTTTTGCACTTTTTGTGGAAAGAATAAATTTTTTTAAAGCATTATAATGTACTAAAAAAAGTAATTCGCTGTTTGGGTTAAAAAAGCCTGATTAGTTTGGCTTTTTAAAAAATTCATTTATGAGGATGGTCATTCAAAGAGTTAGTTATGCCGACGTAAGCATTAACGGATCAGTGAAAGCCTGTATCGAAAAGGGTTTGCTAGTACTGGTGGGAATAGAAAATGCAGATGCGCAAGAGGATATCGATTGGCTGAGCCGGAAACTGGTATATCTTCGAATTTTTAATGATACTTCAGGCATGCCAAACTTTTCGGTAAAAGAGGTAGAAGGCGACATACTGCTCATCAGCCAGTTTACATTGCATGCTTCAACCCAAAAAGGTAATCGTCCCGGTTATATTCGTGCAGCCAGGCCCGAGCAAGCAATTCCACTTTATGAAAAATTGATCGAACAAATAACATCCGATCTGGGGAAACCTGTTTTTACCGGTACTTTTGGTGCCGACATGCAGGTGAAATTGATCAACGACGGTCCGCTTACCATTTGTATTGATAGCCGGAACAGGGAGTAGAAATAACAGTTTTTTTCAGCTTAACATCATCATCATGACTATTCAGGAATCGCAGTTAAAAGTAGATCAGTGGATAAAAACTACCGGTGTGCGCTATTTCAATGAACTTACCAATCTGGGCATTCTGATGGAAGAAGTGGGAGAGCTCAGTAGGATCATGGTTCGTAAATATGGCGAACAATCGTTCAAAGAAAATGAAAGCGACAATGGCCTTGCTGATGAGATGGCCGATGTATTGTGGGTTTTAATTTGCCTTGCTAACCAAACCGGCATCAATCTTACAGAAGCACTGGAAAAAAATTTCGAGAAAAAATCTTTGCGTGATGCAAACCGGCATCAACACAATCAGAAATTAAAAAATCCTCCCCAAAGCTAATGGCTGAAATGCCTTCTTGAATGCTCATATTATTCGAGTAATTTCGCCCGGTAAAATGCTTCACATGAAAAGCTATCATTCCATTTGTTTGCTGATTTGCTGCATCCCTGTTTACCTGCTGGCACAAACTAATAAATCACTGGTAAGCGGGCCCTGGGCAGGAAATGTAGAATTGCGTACCGCGATGGTTTGGGCTGAAGTTTCGAAGAACGTAAAATCGGTTGCGGTAAAGTATTATCCGATAAACAACAGCAAATCTATCCAAACCGTTGCTTATGAAGGGGCATTGGGTAAGGCATTCAACCCGGTGAAAATTGCTTTGAACGGACTTGAATTTGGAACTACTTATCAATACCAACTGATCATCGATGGCAAACCTGTAACTACCGCTTTCGAAACCAAATTTCAAACGCAGGATCTTTGGCAATACCGCAAGCCAGCACCGGATTTCAGTTTTCTTGCCGGCAGTTGTGCTTATTTCAATGAATCTGTTTTCGACAGGCCGGGAGGCGGTTATGGCAGCGATTCGTCGATTTTCGAAACCATGGCAAAAACACCTGCCGATTTCAACATATGGCTGGGAGATAACTGGTACACCCGTGAAGTGGATTATGGTTCAGAATGGGGATTGAATTACCGTGCTTCACGCGACAGGAGCCTGCCAGTTCTTCAAGCATTCATGGCAAAGATGCCACAATATTCCATTTGGGATGATCATGATTATGGCCCCAATGATGCCGGAAAAAGTTATTTGCTCAAAGAAGCAAGCCGTGAGGTATTCAAGAATTACAGTTTAAACCCAACTTATGGTGAAGATGGAAAGGGAATTTATACCAAGATAAGTTATGGCGATGCCGATTTTTTCCTAACCGACGACCGCTATTTCAGGGCGGATGATAAACTTCCCGACAGTATCAATGGCATGCCCAATCCTGAGAAGGAATTTTTTGGTTCCAGGCAGATGGAATGGTTGAAAAATGCGTTGTTATTCAGCCGTGCTACGTTCAAATTCATTGTAACCGGCAGCCAGGCGCTCAATCCGTTGAATAAATATGAATGCCTGCGCGATTATCCGGTAGATTATCATGGCTTATTGGATTTTTTGTCTGCCCAAAAAATAAATGGCGTTTTGTTCCTTACCGGCGATCGCCACCATAGTGAAGTGATCCGCACCGACCGCCCCTCATTATATCCGCTTTTCGACATTACGGTTTCTCCATTAACGGCCGGTGTTAGTAAGGCAAGCGGCGTAGAAGCGAATAATCCTTACCGTGAGTTGAACACGTTGGTGGAAGCCCACAATTTCGCAATGCTTTCTATCAGCGGCAAAAAAAATGAAAGGGTATTGATGGTAGCGTATTTAGGCATTCGCGGTGAGAAGCTCGCACAATGGTCGGTTCGTGAATCGGATTTGCGTGCCGCAAAATAATCATCCTTAAACTGAATCAGGTGACATCCTCCACATTCACATATCAAAAACAAAAAGTAATACAGGCCCTTCGTTATCATTTCATCAGCCGGAAAGAGATCAAGCTGATGATGGTGATGGTGAACCTCTTCGCTTTACTTTCGGCCGCACTGTTCTATTTCAAAAAGATATCACCGCTTGCCTTCCTGTTGAGTTCAGCATTGTGGTTCATCATGATGCTGCTTTTCTGGTACCTGTTGCCCTACGTAATTTATAAGAAATCAGCCACCTTCCTCGACCGATTCAAAGCCGTTTTGCAGCCTGGTTATTTTGCTATAGAACATGAGAGAGGAGAGCGTAGCTGGAAATGGGAGGAATTCAGCGGATGGATGGAAAGTCCACACTTTTTTCATTTGTATTTCAACAGCCGTTCCTTTTTTCTTATCCCCAAAGAGGCATTTGAAGGAGATGATGTGCATGAGGCCAGAAAAATCTTTTCAGAGAAATTAAAGAAATCCTGAAAGACCCTTTTTTTGGAGAATTGGTGTTGTTCGGCGATAGGATATTTGAGTTTGAGAAGAGCAGTTACAAAAGTTCTTTTTCCATTACATGATGGGGAAGGTTCACTTCGGTAAATGGAGTGCCTTTTATTTTGTAGCCGAATTTTTCGTAAAAGCCGATAGCCGAATCGCGGGCGTGCATCAGCATATGGCGGTATCCTTTGTCGCGTGCCAGATTTTCTGCAAAAATCATGATTGAAGCGCCAATTCCTTTTCCCTGAAGATTATCAGCTACTGCCATCTGGCGCAACCTAAGGGTATATTTGTTTAAGGGGCATAGCATACAACAGCCTAAAATGCGGTCGTCATCAAAAGCCGCAATAAGGATGTCGTTTTTCTCCTTTTGGAGTTCTTCCTCCGTAAAATTAAGCCCAAGAGGTAGCCTGAGCAGTTGTTTTCGCAGTTGAACCATTTGATTGTATTCTGCAGTTCCGTAATCAATTTGCTTTAATCCCATGGTTTTAAATTAAAATTGATAGCAAGTCGCCTAACAATAAATATATGCAATTTTCACTTCAAAAGTGCCGGGATGGGTAAATTTACTTCCGTTCCCGGGGATGAAATTTTGAGCAATCGCAGTATTTCTTTGTTATTAGTTCAAAAAGTATATTTTTGCACCTGTATTCACTAAACCTTACTACCATGTCAGACATTGCAACAAGAGTTAAAAAAATCATTGTTGACAAATTAGGTGTCGACGAAGCTGAAGTTACTCCTGAAGCTTCCTTCACCAATGATTTAGGTGCCGATAGCTTGGACACCGTAGAATTAATCATGGAATTTGAAAAGGAATTTAATATTTCTATTCCGGATGAGCAGGCCGAAACCATCACTACAGTAGGCCAGGCTGTATCTTACTTGGAAGAAAACGCCAAGTAACCAATTTTAATTTTCACAGGCAAATTGTATGGATTTAAAGCGAGTTGTTGTAACCGGATTGGGTGCCCTTACTCCTTTGGGAAAAACTGTTGATGAATATTGGCAGAGCCTTACCAATGGGGTTAGCGGATGCGATTTTATCCAGCAGTTCGATGTTTCGAAATTCAAAACACGGTTTGCCTGTGAAGTTAAAGATTTCGACCCCACCCAATATCTCGATCGAAAGGAATCGCGAAAAATGGATCGTTACTGCCAGTTTGCACTCGTGGCAAGTGATGAAGCGGTAAAAGATGCCGGCATCAGCAAGGAAAATGTGAACCCAGACAGGGTGGGCGTTATTTTTGCGAGTGGCATCGGCGGGCTCATTACATTTCAGGAAGAAGTGATCAATTTTGCTTCAGGCGATGGAACTCCCCGTTTCAATCCTTTTTTCATTCCAAAGATGATACTCGATATTGCTGCCGGACAAATTTCCATGCGTTATGGATTTCGTGGACCGAATTACGCCGTGGTGAGTGCCTGTGCCTCATCTACCAATGCCATCATCGATGCTTTTGATACCATCCGTTTGAATAAAGCAGATATCATCATCACCGGCGGAAGCGAAGCCGTGATCAGCGCTGCGGGATTAGGCGGGTTCAATGCCATGAAAGCACTCAGCGAACGTAACGATGATCCTAAATCTGCCAGCCGCCCGTTTGATAAAGACCGGGACGGTTTTGTGATGGGAGAAGGTTCAGGCGTACTGATCCTCGAAAGTTTGGAACACGCTCTCGCCCGTGGTGCTAAAATCTATTGTGAAATTGCAGGTGGTGGTGCAACTGCCGATGCTTATCATATCACAGCCCCTCATCCGGAAGGTTTAGGAGCTAATAATGTGATGCATGTTGCGTTACAGGATGCCAGAATGAGCCCTGAAGATATCGACTATATCAATGTGCATGGCACATCAACTCCGTTGGGAGACATTGCCGAAACAAAAGCCATTCTGAATGTATTTGGAAACTATGCTTACGATCTAAATATCAGTTCTACCAAGAGCATGACCGGTCACTGTCTTGGTGCTGCAGGAGCCCTGGAAGCGCTTGCTTGTATCCTTGCCGTTACCCGGGATGTGATTCCTCCAACCATCAATCATTTCACCGACGATCCTGAGCTTGACCCTAAATTGAATTTCACTTTCAACAAAGCCCAATACCGCAGAGTTGATGCAGCGCTTAGCAATACCTTTGGGTTCGGAGGCCATAACGCATCCGTAATTTTGAAGAAATACGTTCCATAACCTTTCTCTTATCCACCATTCTTCTGTAATTAATGCATTTAAACTAATTTCGGTTAAATAATATTTGTATTCATCTTGCAGTTTCTAATAGCATTTTTCGAAAACGATAAAAAGAAAAAGGAGTTCAAAAAACAACTCAGGAATGTATTGGGCTTTTCCCCGGTGGATATTTCCCTCTACCAAACTGCACTCAGCCACCGTTCTGTTCGGGAAGGGGCAGATGAGAATAATGAAAGGCTTGAGTTTTTAGGAGATGCTGTACTCAGTTCAATCATTGCCCATTATCTGTTCAGGAAGTATCCTTACAAAGGAGAAGGGTTTCTTACCGAAATGAGGAGTAAGATGGTCAACCGCCAGAAGCTCAATGAAATCGCCCTTAAGATGGGATTGAAGAAAATCACTTTTTATAATAAGTTCGACAATGCCCTAAAAATTTCCCAGATATTCGGAAACACTTTAGAAGCACTGATCGGTGCGGTATATCTTGATAAAGGCTACAAGAAAACACAGCAATGGGTGGAAAAGCACATCATCTTTCCACACCTCTTTACCGACGATCTGGAAGGCATTGAAATCAATATCAAAAACAAACTGTACGGATGGGCCAATAAGAATGGCAAATTACTGGCATTTGATACGATGGATGAAAAAGTAGAAAACGGACGAAGGCTTTTCACGATTGCAGCAATGGTGGATGGCGAAGTGATTGCTCAAGCCAAAGGTTATAATAAGAAAGATGCCTCTCAGGTAGCAGCACAGCTGGCAGTTGAGAAATTAGGGCTTTGATGAAGTTAATCTTATAACCAAAACTTAAAACCAAGAGTTTGGAACTAAAAACTAGAAACCAAAAACTAAAAACCAAAAACCAAAAACTTAGTATCCCCATATGAAATTCGGCATTCTTGGAAGCGGCAGTTGGGGTACGGCCCTGGCAAAAATCCTGACAGATAACGGCCAAACCATTCATTGGTGGAACAGAAATGAATCTGCCATCACTCATTTTCAGCAGCGGGGGCATAATCCTCAATATTTACCGGCTGCGAGATTCAATATGAAGCAACTGATGTTAACTACCGATGTTGCAGAAGTGATCCGTGAATCGGATACGATTGTTATTGCAATACCATCAGCGTATGTGTGTGATGTGCTCAATGGCTTGCCAAAAAATAGCTTCGAAGGGAAAAAAATACTATCCGCTATCAAGGGCATACTTCCCCAACACAATTTGCTATTGAATGATTTCCTGAAAGAAAATTTCGGATTCCCCATTGAAGATTATTTTGCCGTATTAGGCCCCTGCCATGCAGAAGAAGTGGCTGCAGAAAAATTATCTTATCTCACTTTTACCGGAATTGATGAAGAAGTAGCTGCTGTAATCGCTGGAAATTTCTCTAATGCTTACCTGCGTACCATCCTAAACAAAGATATTTATGGGGTACAGTACGCTGCCGTACTGAAGAATATTTACGCCGTTGGGGCAGGCATTGCACACGGTTTGGATTATGGCGATAATTTTTTAAGCGTGCTCATTGCCAACAGTGCCGATGAAATGGCAGGCTTTCTTCGAAAAGCAGGGATCATCAACGCTGAAGTTGGCTATATCGATCATTCTGAAGAAGGCCTTCAGGAAGTACACCACAATTATGCTGCATCAGTTTACCTGGGCGACCTGCTGGTAACCTGTTATTCTTTGTTTAGCCGTAACCGTACTTTTGGTAACATGATCGGGAAAGGTTATTCGGTGAAGGCTGCCCAGCTCGAAATGAGCATGGTGGCTGAAGGGTATAATGCCAGCAAATGTATGTTTGCCATCAATGAGCAGATCGGGGCACCAATGCCCATCGCTACTATCCTCTATAAGATCCTTTGGCAAAAAATGCCCGCTGCTTCCGGTTTTAACAGTATTGAAGCCGCTTTGGTTTAGATTAAACTTATATTTGTCAGAAACAATATCATGCCGTTTTCATTCACCGGTTTTTCGAACCTTACTTTGATTGCGATAGTTGCGGTTTTAATGGCGGGACACATATTTTCTACTATCCGTAACCGTTATATCCGTTCAAAAGAACAAAGATGAGGCCAGGCCATCTGCAAATAGTTTCCCGGCATTACTTAGTATTATCTTCCCTTCATTTACACTGATGCTTTCCGGATTCAAACCGGCAACCTTATTTTTAAGGGCTTCCGCCTTAGTATCTCCGAATTTATTACTTACCCTTTCCAAACTGATTCCTTCTGCCGTTCTTAATGCCGTCATGATATATTCATTCAATTGTTGAACAGGTTCAAGGGTTTCTTCTTCAAATGGGAGGCGGTTGTTTAAAAGTTCATGGATATAAATGCTGTTATTGGCAATGTTCCATCGCCTTTTATTGATGCCGTCGTATCCATGGGCTGAGGGCCCGAGGCCAAGATAGGGAAGCCCCTGCCAATAACTGCTGTTGTGTTTGCTGCGATAGCCGGGCAAGGCGTAATTGCTGATTTCATAATGCTCATAACCTGCCTCAAGTAAATAGTTCATCAGAAACAAGAAATCATTGGCTTGTTGCTCAGGGTTTGTATCGGCAGTTTGTCCTTTTTTCACTTGTTGAAATAATACGGTACGGGGCTCAACGGTGAGTGCATAACAGGAAATATGTTTTATCTTCTTAGAAGTTATCAATTGTGTATTCTTTTCAAGGCTATCCTGCGATTGCAGTGGCGAACCGAAGATAAGGTCAACCGAAAAGTTTTGCATGCCGGCTTCCTGAATTTCGTCTATGCTTTGCAGTGATTGACTTGCGGTATGTGCCCGGTTCATCCATCCCAGTTCAGCATCATCAAAAGACTGTACACCCAAACTGAGCCGGTTGATACCAGCCTCCATCCATGATTTCACTCCCGAAGTGCTGATGTCGTCGGGATTGGCTTCGAGGGTAGATTCTGTATCGCTGCTGATCAGGTAGTTTTCATGTAAAGCTTCCATGATTGATTTTATTTCATCGCTTTCCAATAAGCTTGGGGTGCCTCCTCCGAAGTAAATGGTTTCAATGCTTTGGCCCTCTTTCAGAAAATCACGCCTCAATTTAATTTCATGATGAAGCGCATCCAGAAAGTTTTTTTTCTGTTGTAATGATGTGGAAAAATGAAAATTGCAATAGGTACAGGCCTTTCGGCAAAAGGGAATATGGATATAAATACCCGCCAAAGATTGTAGATTTACGTTTGATGAATTACCGTTACAACACAACCCAAAACATTTGTACCTATTTACGGATCATTTGCTGTTGTATGCTGGTTTCTTTTTTGCCTTATACCCAATTTGCACAAACAACAACTGTGCAGAAAGGCATCCGTTTTCAATGCCATTTCAGTGGCAAAGATAGTGCTATTCAGCAGCAGGCATTAGGGATTCCTGAAAGTTTTGGAAGCCTCATAGAAGCGGAGGCTTATCTGAATAAACTTCCTGTTTATCTGGCTTCCCAAGGGTATCCGGTAGCTTCTGTTGACAGCAGTATCATTGGAGAGCAAGCGATTGATGCCTACATTTATATCGGTACCAAATACCAATGGATAAAACTATTTACAGACGATATTGAGCCTGCTGCCCTCGAACAAAGCGGCTATCTCGCTGTCAATTATCAGGGAAAACCTTTAAATCTTTCCCAGTTAAGCGGCCTCCAAAACAGGCTACTCGGCTACTATGAAAAATCGGGTTATCCCTTTGCAGCTGTATTTCTCGATAGTGTGCAGTTATCCGGCGACAAGATG
The DNA here is from genome assembly GCA_026391525.1 of Sphingobacteriales bacterium. GTDB lineage: Bacteria > Bacteroidota > Bacteroidia > Chitinophagales > Chitinophagaceae > Ferruginibacter. The sequence goes on along the minus strand of JAPLEF010000174.1, from coordinate 60,435 downwards.
CTGGCTAAGCTGAAAGTGGATAAAGGTATTTTTTATCCAATCGACAGCATCAGGGTATATGGCAAAGTGAAAATCAAACCTTCCTTCCTTCAACATTACCTGCAGATTCCTAACGGTTCCGCCTACAACAAAGAAAAGTTGAAAGATGTAGATAAGCGTATACTTGAACTTCCTTATTTACGTACCCTTCAGCCTTCCGACCTTAGCATGTACGGAACCGGGGCAGTGCTCAACCTGTATCTTGAAGAGAAAAAAAGCAGCCAGGTGAACTTTCTTGTAGGCTTTCAACCTTCTTCCAATAACACCGGTAAGTTACAGGTGACAGGAGATATCAATCTCGATTTAAAAAATGAATTCGGTGGCGGTGAAAATATCCTGTTGCGTTGGCAACAATTGCAACCCAAATCACCAAGGCTCAACCTGGGCTTTTTTCAACCTTTCATTTTTAAATCTCCTTTAGGCCTTGATGTGTTGTTTGATTTATTCAAAAAAGATTCTAATTTTCTGCAGGTAAATGCGCAACTGGGCTTACAGTTTTACTTGTCGGCACGCCAGAGTGGTAAACTTTTCGCTCAATGGCAAAGCAATAGCCTCCTGCAAGGCGCAATAGATACCAATACTATTATAGCTGAGAGGAAGCTGCCACCCAATATTGATATCAGCTCGGCCAACTTCGGTTTGCAATATGAATGGAACCGCACCAATTACCGGTTCAATCCACGTAAAGGTTTTGAGATCAATTTCACCGGTTCAGTAGGGGTGAAAAATGTAAAGAAAAACAATGATATCCTTGCCATTCAGGATCCCGGATTTGATTATGCAAGTCTTTATGATTCTATCAAGAGCCGCAGCTATCAGTTCAGGATAAGGGTGCAGGCCGCTAACTTTTTTGCAATGGGAAAATCAGCAACATTTAAAACCGGCCTACAAGCGGGTATTTATAACAGCCCTTCTATTTTCCGAAACGAACTTTTTCAAATCGGTGGTTACCGAACCTTGCGTGGTTTTGATGAGGAAAGTATTTATGCCACACAGTTTGGAATATTCACTGCAGAATATCGGTTACTGGTTGGGCTCAATTCCTACCTTTCCTTTTTTAGCGATGCCGGATGGGTTAGAAACCGGTATCAGGATGTAGACGTTAATAATTTTTTTTTAGGTTCAGGTATTGGCATTCTTTATGAAACAAAACTCGGGTTACTGAACTTGAATTATGCCATAGGGATAAGAAATGATGTGGATTTCAATATCCGGGAGGCTTCAAAAATTCATTTTGGGTACATCAATTACTTTTAAATGTTAGCAAAGCCATTAATTTTGCAGTTGAACCAACCCATCACTTTGAAGCAGTTCCTTTTTTTTGTTTTTTTCTCGCTCTTAACGGTGTATGGTGTAACGGCGCAAGTGGCAGATTCCTCTGTAATGGCATCTAAACCTGTTCATACCTTAAATGATCTGCTCAACAAAAATTTTCTGTTGGATGCTTACAGCAAGCCTGTTGCCAACTTTCAACAGATAAGGAAAATAGTTTCAAAAGATTTGATTTTTTATATTCTGCTTGGTCTGTTTTTTTATTTGGCTGTTCTTCGGGCAGCATTCCCCCGTTATTTTGGAAACCTTGTTCGTGTTTTTTTTAATACCTCCCTTCGGCAAAGCCAGTTAACCGATCAATTGCTTCAGGCCCGATTACCTGCCTTATGCATGAATATTTTTTTTGCATGTATTGGAGGCGTATTTCTTTATTTGATATTTAATAAGTTTGGCATCTATTCGTACAACAACTGGAAAGTTTTGCTTTATACGATTCCGGCTATCGCTTTGGTATACCTGGGAAAATACTTTATACTACTTTTTACCGGATGGCTTACAGGGTTTAAGCAAGAAGTGGGCACTTATATATTCATTGTTTTTTTGTTCAATAAGATCTTATCTCTTTTCTTGTTGCCGCTTGCCGTTGTGATTGCTTTTGCTGAAACATCTATTGCTCAGATTTCGCTTGTGATATCATTCATTGTAATTGGCCTTTGGCTTTTACTGCGTTTTTATCGCTCCTATAGCTTGCTGCAACACCGACTTAAAGTGAGCAGTTTTCATTTTTTCTTATATGTCATTGGAATAGAGATACTTCCTATTTTATTGATTTATAAAGCAGCAATGTTGATTATGCTTAAAAATTTGTAATTTTGCACTTTCATTCGAAAAATCAGTATGGGAAAAAACGATGATAAGAAATCGGGCAAAGAGATGCAAGGGATTAAAAGCGTGCTGATTACCCAGCCTAAGCCTGACGGTTTGAAATCTCCCTATTTTGATTTGGCTTCAAAATATGGGTTAAACCTGCACTTCCACCCATTCATCGTGGTTGAAGGCATATCTTCGAAAGAATTCCGCAAACAGAAAATTGAAATCCCCGCTTATTCAGCAGTAATCTTTACCAGCCGTAATGCCATTGACCATTTTTTCAGAATCTGTGAAGAGCTTAAGATAGCGGTTTCGCATGATACCAAGTATTTCTGTATCACAGAAGCGGTGGCCCTGTACCTTCAAAAATTCATACTTTACCGTAAACGAAAAGTTTTTTACGGTGCAGATGGGCTCAACAAAAGTCTTTTCGACGTTATCAATAAGCATAAAGACAATGAGAAATTTCTCTATCCTTGTTCTGAATCGTTCGACAGTGAAATCACCAATTGGCTCAAAAGCAACAATTGTGAATATGCCACTCCGGTATTATACAGTATCATCAGCAACGATATCAAAGACGTCATTGCCAATAACTATGATGTGATTTGTTTTTTCACTCCCGGCGGTGTTAAAAGTTTGATTGAGAATTTTCCTCAGTACAAACAGAATGGCACAAGGATAGCTGCATTCGGGGCCAATACTTTCAAAGCAGCCGAAGATGCAGGCTTAAAACTGGATATCAAAGCACCAGTACCACAGGCACCAAGTATGGTGAGCGCACTTGAAAAATTCCTTACTGAAAGCGGAAAAAAATAGCGGTTTCCCAACAGCTGCACTTATTGCCTGAATCCTTCCTTAATTTTAGGCATGGCAAGCCAAATTCCGAATGCACTCATCCATGAAACAAGTCCCTACCTCCTGCAGCATGCTTACAATCCTGTAGCCTGGCATCCATGGAATGAACACACCCTTTTAAAGGCGATAGAAGAAGACAAGCCGATTTTGCTGAGCATCGGTTATGCTGCTTGTCACTGGTGTCATGTGATGGAAAGGGAAAGTTTTGAAGACGCTAACGTTGCCGCCTACATGAATACCCATTTCATCAACATAAAAGTAGATCGCGAAGAACGCCCCGATCTTGATCATATTTATATGGATGCTTTGCAGGTTTTATCCGGACAAGGCGGATGGCCTCTTAATATTTTTCTTACCGATAAAGCCAAACCCTTTTACGGCGGCACTTATTTTCCACCAAAACCCGTGCATAACAGGCCATCCTGGATGGATGTGCTGTATCATATTGCGGACGCCTGGGCGAACCGACGGGAAGAAGTGTTGCAACAGGCAGATAAGCTGATTTCCCATATTGAAGCAGGTGGAGACCAGATCAGCAAACTAGCGTTGATGCCCGTAAGTGTTGCTGATTTTGTTTTTGTGCCTGAAACTTGTATGCTTATTAAGGAGAATCTGATGAAACAGGCCGATATCAAAAGCGGAGGTTTTGGCAACGCACCAAAGTTTCCACAAACATTTTCTATCCGTTTTTTACTGGGTTATGCACAGCATTTCAAAGATGCCCGGGCCATAAACCATGCTAGGCTCTCACTTTCTGCTTTATTAAATGGGGGCATTTATGATCAGCTCGCCGGTGGTATGGCACGTTACAGTACCGATAACGAATGGCTTGTTCCCCATTTTGAAAAAATGTTGTACGACAATGCATTGCTGATAACGGCACTTTGTGATGCTTATCAAATTTCCCCTTCAATAGATTTTGAAACAGGAATCCGAAAATCGATCCATTTTTGCAAGAGCCATTTAAAGAATATTTCAGGCGGGTATTATGCAGCAATAGATGCGGATAGTGAAGGGGTAGAAGGTAAATTTTACATTTGGGATAAAGCTGAAATTGATATTCTTGCCGGAACAGATGCCGCCATCTTTAATGCCTGGTTTGGCGTAGTTGAAAATGGCAACTGGGAAGGGCAAAATATCCTGCATATAGCACATAATAAAACCGATTTTACCACAGCACATGGGTTATCTATTGAGGAACTGGACGATATTATTGCCCGATCCAGTAAAATACTTCTGGAAGCACGCCAAAAAAGAATACCTCCAATTACCGATGATAAGATCATCCTGGGATGGAATGCCCTTTATCTAATCGCCTTATGCAGGGCTTCAGCCGCTTTGAAAGATGATGCCTATACTCTGGAAGCCATAGCAGTTGAGCGGTTCATTGCAGACAAATTTTATAGGGAAGGGGTTTTGAGTTTCCATACCTATACAAAAGAAAAAGCCCGACATCCAGCATATCTCGACGATTTTGCTTCGCTGATCAATGCCTTAATTGCTTTACAGGAAGTAACCGGAGATCAGGACTACATCCGTAAGGCGATGGAGTTAACATCCTATACCATCAGCAATTTTTGGGATGCAGAAAAGCAATTTTTTTACTATACACACATTCAGCAACAAAACCTGGTAACCCGCAAGTTGGAACTATATGATGGCGCTACCTCATCAGGAAACAGCAGCATGGCTGAAAATCTACGTTATCTCTCTATTATATTGGATAAGTCAGAGTGGGCTGAGATGAGCAGAAGGATGATCACTGCCATGAAACCTTTACTGGTTCAATACCCGGGATCATTCGCCGTTTGGGCCAGGCTTTATTTATATGAAGTGATGGGTTACAAAGAGTGGATCATTACCGGAAGGCAATACAAAACATTATTAAAGGAGGTAAATGCCGTTAATCACGGACCCCGAATCATACAGGCTTCTGATGTTTTACAAGACTTCCCTTTGTTACAGCAAAAAAAATTTGAAGACACGGCAAGTCTCTATTATTGCAGCCAGGGCGAATGTTATATTCCTGTTAAAAGCATCTCAGAACTTGATTTCTGGATAAAAAAGAAAGGTACAGATCAGCTATTTTCACAATAATTGAATAATTTAGACGTTTAAGAACCTATTATCAACATTATTGGGAAAAATTAATGATAACTCAAAATTGCGATTTGAATTTTAATTGAAATAATCATTACATTTGCCCATTACCCACAAAGTATACAAAATGAATAACCGGTTGTTAAACCTGATAGCTATCGTGGCTATCACAGCTAGCTCAAGCAGTTGCAATTTGCTTGGCGGCAAAAAAAAGTCTGGCACATTGCCAAATGACGGCCAAGTTCACGGGGTAGCCCCCGGAGGCAAGTGGACTCCAACCAAACCTCCGGGAATGGTTTATGTACCACCTGGCACTTTTCACATGGGGCCCAGTGACGAAGACGTCAACTATTCTTACACAGCCCGTAATAAATCTGTTTCCATAAGTGGGTTCTGGATGGATGCCACGGAAGTAACCAATAATGAATACCGCCAGTTCACCAACTGGGTGCGTGATTCTATTGGTGCCAAGCTGATGAATTATGTAAAGCAAGGTCAAGATGGTAATGAATATGTGGATTGGACCAAAGCCAAAACCATCAAATGGGGCGATAAGGCTACCATCGAAAAAATCGATGCCATCATTGTAACTCCTGATAACCGAATTTTCGGTAAGAAAGAGCTTGATGCTACAAAGATTGTTTATCAGTCTGAAGTATTCGATTACAAAGCAGCAGCTCAAAACCGTGATGTTACCATTCCACGTTCCGCTTTTATCATCAAACAAAAAATACCTGTTTACCCCGATTCATTATGCTGGGTTAGAGATTTTGCCTACTCTTATAATGAGCCGATGGCAAAGAAATATTTCAATCACCCTGCATATGGTAACTATCCTGTAGTTGGGGTATCCTGGAAACAGGCTACTGCATTCTGCGAATGGCGTACCCATTTCCTCAATTCCTTCCTGGAAGGAAAGAAAAAATCTCCTGAATCTGATTTCAGGCTTCCAACAGAAGCACAATGGGAATATGCTGCAAGGGGTGGACGTTCACAGGCAGAATATCCCTGGGGCGGCCCATATCTCCGGAACAAAAAAGGATGTTTACTGGCTAATTTCAAACCAGGTCGTGGCAACTATCCTGAAGATGGAGGTTTCTACACTGTTCGTGCTGACGCCTATTGGCCTAATGACTTTGGTTTGTATAATATGGCTGGAAATGTTGCTGAATGGACGTGTTCCTTATATTATGAAGGAGGATACAACTTTCAGCATGATATGAATCCAGACATTCGCTGGAATGCAAAAGATTCTGATCCTCCACGTATGAAGCGTAAAGCAGTTCGTGGCGGAAGCTGGAAAGATGTAGGTCATTACTTACAAACAAGCACTCGCAGTTATGAATACCAGGATACAGCTAAATCGTATCTTGGTTTCCGTTGTGTGCTCGATTTACCACCATCAGCTGTAAAAGGTGGAAAAAAATAATTTGAATTTCCTGAAACAATTCTAATCTGAAAATTTATCAACTTGAATAACCCGTTCCCGGTCACCGAACCAGGAACGGGTTCTTCTACTAATTTTTTACGAACAACAATCCCAACTTAAAAACCTTAAAATCTAAAAAACATGTCAGTTAAAATTCCTTCTAACATTAGTAAATGGATGGACGTTGCCGTTTCTGTAGCTGCTGCGGCTGTAATCTTTGGTGCTTTACAGAAAATCCTACACACCCCAATTGCAGATCTTTGGTTGAAGATTGGATTGTACACAGAGGCGTTGATTTTCCTTTTGTACGGTATTCTTTATCTCATTTACCCGGCAGTGAAGGAAGATTTCGAGCACGGCGCCCATAAGGCGGTTCCTGTTGGAAATCCTGCTTTAGCGAATATGGATAAAATGCTTCAGGACGCAGATATCACTCCTGCCAACTTGAAAAAATTAGGCGAAGGTTTCCAAAAATTAGGAACCACCGTTTCAGGAATTACCGATGTAAGCGATGTAGTTAAATCAACTGGTGATTTCAATGCCAAAACCAAGGAAGCCACTAGTGCTATCGGTAACATGGCAACCGCATTTACCAGCAGTGCCAATACCATGACTTCATTCAATAATGCATCTGAAAGTGCAAAAGGTTTTCATGAGCAGGTTCAGGTTCTTACAAAAAACCTGGGTTCACTCAATACCATCTATGAACTTGAATTGAAAGAAAGCAATAATCACCTGAAAGCGCTTAATGGCTTCTACGGTAAAATGGCTGAAGCAAGTCAGGCTATGATGAGCAGTGTTGATGATGCCAACAGGGCGAAAGATCAAATCAGTACTTTGGCCAACAACCTGAGTAAACTCAACACGGTTTATGGCAACATGCTTGGCGCAATGCAAGGCAGATAGTCATCACCGTTAGTTTAAAGAACCGAACCAAACCATATTCCATAAATACAATTAATATCAATAGTTATGGCTTTACCTAAAGAGCCCCGGCAGAAGATGATCAACCTGATGTACCTCGTGCTTACCGCACTGCTGGCACTCAACGTATCATCTGAAATCCTCAACGCCTTTAAAGTAGTTGACAAGAGTTTAGAAACTTCAAACGGGAACCTCGCATCAGCAAATAAAACACTTTATACTTCCCTGCAAGGGAAACTGAATGATCCAATGACAGCAGAAAAAGCCAAGCCCTGGAACGACAAGGCATTGCAGGCTCAAAAACTGTCTACGGAGATGGATGCTTACATCAACAACCTTAAAACTGAGCTTAAGAAAGAAGCCGATTTGAAAATGGTTGAAGGAAAAGAACAATTCAAAGAAGATGACCTTGAAGCTGCAACCCGTTTATTTGGTAGCGGTGAAGGCGGAAAAAAGAAAGGCCCTGAATTCGAACAAAAATTGAAGGATTACCGCAAAGCAATGCTTGCAATAGATCCAGCAATCCTTAAAGAATTCGAAAAAACTTTCCCGGTTGATGTTGAGCCTATTAAAGGCCAGGATGGCAAAGTGAAAGATTTCACTAATGCCTACTTTCATATGACACCAACTGTTGCCGGACTTACCTTGTTGAGTAAATTTCAAAACAATGTAAAGAATGCAGAAAATGCAGTTGTAACCTATTGCCACAATCAGGTAGGAGCAGTTAAAGTGGTTTACGATCAGTTTGCTGCATTGGTTGGTCAAAGTTCCAATTACGTAATGCCTGGTGAAGAAGTGGAAATCACTGCTGGTGTAGGTGCTTATAGTGCAGCTGCAAAACCACAGATTACCATTAACGGATCAGGTGCAGCACTTGGCCCGGATGGAAGAGCCAGCTACAAATTTCAGGCCTCCGGTGGTGGCGCAAGATCGGTTCCCGTAAATGTAACTTTTACCAAACCCGATGGTACCAAAGAAACCAAATCATTTGATGTGAAGTACACAGTGGGTACCCCCGGTGGTGCTGCGGTGATGCTTGATAAGATGAATGTGTTTTACATCGGTGTTGATAATCCGGTAACAATTGGTTCACCAACAGGTTGGGACAAAACCAATGTAACCATGAGTGGTGGTACTATCTCCGGTTCTGGTTCAGCCCGTACAGTTCGGGTTTCTGCTATCGGAAAGGCCTCTATCAATGTAGTTGCCGATAAAAAAACAACATCTTTCGAATTCAGGGTTAAGCGTATTCCTGATCCGGTATTTAAAGTGGGTTCCGGTAAAGTAAGGATGCCTTCTGTTGAATTCAAAAGTCAGCAGTTCTGCCGGGCAGAATTGGAGAATTTTGATTTTGACCTGAAATTCCAAATCGTAAGTGCTACGGTATATTTTTCCGGAGCTAATTTCCCTAACGTTGCACAACTGGCATTAACCGGAAACAATTTATCAGCGCTTTCATCGTTAATAGCCAAGTGCGGACCAGGCTCTGTGATCACTTTTGATAATGTAAAAGTTCAGGGACCCGATGGTATCCGAAGCATTGATGGTAAATCTATTGCACTTTATTAAAATCAATTCTATGAAAACAAGGTTGTTCAAGTTTCTTTTTATTGCTGTTCTGCTTTGCGGCTTTGCTGATGTAGCAAGCGCCCAGAAAAAAACAGGCAGAAAATCAACAAAAAGAACTACCAAGGCAAAAACTAAAGCCAGTATTCAACCCACTGTAGCTTCTGCAGATAGTCTTGCTGCTGTTGCGGCAACTCCTGAACCGGTGAACGATAGCCTGCCCATTAAGCCTATCAAAAAATCACTTAGGCCTGATGAAGCTGTAGAAACCGCTGTTTTGCGCGACAGGATGCCGCTTCCGTATGAGCATCTTCGTGCTGATGATGCCGTTTACCGTCACAGGATCTGGCGTGAAATTGATACCAGGGAAAAAATAAACCTTCCTTTCATGTATTCTGCTGATGCAGATAATGGCAACCAGCGTTTTATCTCTATACTTCTTCAAGCATTGCAAGATAGCGCTGTTACTGCTTTTTCCGCTGCTGATGGCGACCGGTTTACTACCCCGATGACTAAAGCGGAGATCGCTAAGATTGTTTTGGGTGATGAAATCGATGTGCCAGTATACAATGAATTAGGCGAACAAACCGGCTCTAAAAAAATGCGTAATGAAGTGAATCTCGATTCTTTTTACAAATTTCGTGTTAAAGAAGAAGTGATTTTCGACAAAGAAAGTTCAAGGCTTTTCTGGCGTATCCTTGGCATCGCACCTGTAAAAAGTATTATTACCTCTGCTGGCGTAAATCTGGGTGAAACAGAATTATTCTGGCTCTATTATCCGGATATGCGTCCCGTTTTTGCAAAGTATGAAGTGTACAATGCAAAGAACTTTGGCGGACGTATGAGCTGGGAAGAATTATTCGAAGGAAGGATGTTCTATGGAAGGATCATTAAAAGTTCAATGGATAATCCAAAAGATCTATATATCAAGAATGTCAACGGACTATCTGAAAACGGTATACTCCAATTGTTTGAAGGTGAAAATATCAAGGAAAAAATTTTCAATTACGAACAGGATCTCTGGAGTTACTAATTCATCAAAAAATTGTTTAATACCCAAAGCCCTTTCATTGTAAAGGGCTTTTTTAAAAATACCCTAAACAGGGTATTTTTTATGTGCTGTTATACTGATACTTTTACCATGGTTTTTCATAGGATATTGGATTTTAAGCGGGGCTGGATTTCTATCCTGGCCCTTTTTTTATTTATTCCTGCTTAGCCAATCTATTAAGGTATCAGCCTTTTTTTTGCCAATGGCATTCTCAATAGCTCCATAAGAAGTTTGCCTGATTTGTTTGATGGATTTAAAAGTTTTCAAAAGCGTGGTAATGGTTTGTGGTCCTATTCCGGGTATATCTTCTAATCCATGACGGATAGCTTGTTTGCTTCGAATATCGCGGTGAAAGCTGATGCCAAAACGATGTACTTCATCCCTGATCCTTCTTATGAGTTGTAAGCTTTGGCTGCCCCATGGCAATTGAAGCGATTCACTGTCTCCTGCAAAAAATAATTCTTCTTTTTGTTTGGCTAGTCCAACCAAAGTCATCCTTCCCGATAACCCCAATGCTGTGATGCTTTCGAGTGCTGCACTCAGCTGCCCTTTACCGCCATCTATAATTACCAGTTGTGGCAATGCAGTGCCCTCATCCGTCATACGTTTGTACCTCCTGTAAACCACTTCTTTCATGGAGGCAAAGTCGTTAATGCCGGCTACGGTTTTGATATGAAAGCGCCGGTAATCTTTTTTACTGGGTAATCCATTTCGGAAGCAAACCATTGCTGCTACTGCATTTGAACCTTGCAGATTGGAATTGTCGAAACATTCTATATGTATGGGCTCATCCGGTAACTGTAGGTCTTCCTGAAGCATTGATATCATTTGCGCATTTTCTTCAAGTGTGCGGTCTGATAATTTCAACCGCTTATGTGCAGCTATTTCAGCTTTATAATAGTCCGCATTTTTTTGTGATAAATCGAGCAGTTTCTTCTTATCGCCCAGACGGGGGACAGTAATAACTAAACCTTCCTCAGGCAGATTAATCGGAAACGGGACGATGATTTCATGAGCTTCGCTCCTGAAGGTATTACGCAACTGAACAATAGCCTGAGTAAGCACTTCTTCTGCACTTAGTTCCAGCTTTTTTTCGATGAGGCTGTTTTTGGTGAGGATGATGCTTCCATCCTGAATAGCCAGATAATTGATATAAGCTTCATCCGTTTCATCTGCAATGCTGAATACATCTATTGTGCCTGTTTTGCTGTTCACTACGGTAGATTTCGCCTTGTATTCCTGAAGGAAGGCAAGCTTTTGCTGATAGATGGCTGCTTTTTCAAACTCAAGATCATCTGCATGTGATTTCATTTCCTGTTTGAAAACCTGTATCACCGGTGCAAGGTTACCTTTCAACAGATGTTTGAGCCGGGTAATTCCTTCTGCATAATCATCAGCAGTTTGTTTTCCTTCACATGGACCATTACAGTTGCCCAAATGGTATTCCAGACAAACTTTAAATTTCCCTTTAGTGATATTAGTAGATGTTAGGGCGAGATTGCAGGTACGAAGCGGAATATGTTGACGGATGAATTCAAGGAGATCCCGGACTTTTGCAACTGATGCATAAGGACCAAAATATACCGAACCGTCGTTGAACTGTTTTCTTGTGAAGAACACTCTAGGGAAAGGTTCATTCTTTACAACGATATAGGGATAGGTCTTATCGTCTTTAAGGTTGATATTGAAAAGAGGTTGATATTCCTTGATCAATGTGTTTTCCAGGAAAAAGGCATCTTGTTCATTGTCTACAATAGTGTATTCGATGCGATGGATTCGCCTTACCAGTTCCTGTGTTTTGTAATTATTGCCCGTTTTGTTGAAATAGCTGCTTACCCTTTTCCGGATATGTTTGGCTTTTCCCACATAAAGCAGCGATGCCGTTTCATCGTAGTATTTATAGATACCTGGTTGTGCAGGTAAAGTTGGTGCTATGGAAGAAAATTCGCTTTGTGTCATTTTAAAATTGCCACTTGTAAGTTACTTCGTCAGAGGTATAACTGCTTCCATCCGATCTGGTGATGATACTGATCGCTTTACACCATCTATCGGAAACCCAGGTAAGTTGCCTGGTTGTGTCAGGATCCAATTTCTTAATCATATAAATCCTTTGCACCTGATTTGATTCCGGATCAATATATACATCCCAATGGAGATAAGGGATTGAATCGGGCACTTTACCTGTTGGATCATAGGTGAGCGTTATTGCATTAATTGTTTGATCGAAAAATTTCTTTTCAGAAAAATAGCTAACCATATTGAGAGAGTCGATTTCAGGATGAAGAAATTCTGCCATTTCAGTTTCCAGGTCTTCTATTTTTAACCAAACAGAATCAGTGCGACCATTCGTTGCCGTTAGTTTTAGCGGGTTAACAGCGGCTTTTCGGATATCTACCAGTTGCCCCTGGAGATAACTTGTTACCGGAAAGAATACGGATACCGATTTATCTTCCTGAATGGTTTGAGAGGCTTCCTGTTTTGGCTTACCCGCATTTTTACATCCGCAGGCAATAGTGATTGCAATACAATAGAAAATTGCGTTTTTCATCCTATAAAATTAAGTCATCTTCCCGGCTCAATCCGTCATCTATAAAAAAACGCAACTTTTTGAGTTGCGTTCTTACCAAAAAAAAGAGATTTATAAATTTTTGCTGATACCTATTTTGAAACCAATGTTATACAATTTTTCATCGTAAACGTTCTGTTTGTTGTAGGTAGACAACAACTGATATCTGAATTGCGGACCAGCGTTTAACGTAGCGCCATTCTTCATGCGGTAACTTAGGAAAGTTTCAATGCTGCTGTTGATGTTAAGGCGACGAAGCATGGAAGGGTCGTTGATATAGTTTTTCATATCTGCTGAAACGAGGTAAGGGTTGCCACCCATAACCAATGTAGGTTGGATAGTACCACCTATCATCCATTGCAGATCTTCGTTACCGGCCAGTTTCAGGTCTGCACCAATAGGGAGCGAAAATTGAAAAGTGCTGCTATTTAGGTGTGTGCCTCCGTTAACATTCGCTAACGAGCTGGCAAAGGATACCAGTTCTTGTGAGCCAGTTGTTGGATTATTCACCAGTAACATCGTCATGGTAGGGTGATCAATTTCTTTTGCGTGAATTCTATAGTTGGTATAGTTAATCTGTATACCTGCTTTTAAGCGCAGGTTTTTCGTTAAGCGATAAAAATAATTGCCACCCAATTCTAAATTGAATCCTGGAGCATGTTCGAGCTGATTGTTTTCGCTTACTAATCCTGAAGCTCCATTAGATAAGGATTGGGCATAATTTTTAGTTTCCATTGTTGAATTCAGTTGACGGTAGCCAACAGATGGTGTGGCATAAAAACTATATCCAGCCCTGCCTTTCCATTTGTTTACAGGTTTATTATGGAAAGCGATGTCTTCAACGGTTTCACGATCTGACAGGTAAGTGATGCTGCGTTTCTTCACACGTGGGCTACGGATGCTAAGTAGTTGCTGGTTACCTGTTGAAACAGTGAGTTCATCATACTGATTGAAGTCTTCCTTCAAGCTACCGTCCGGGAATGCCGTATTTGTTTCTTTTTCAAAAGAAGACTGGCCTTGTTTGCTGATGTTATTATTTACGGAAGATGATTTTAAAGTAGTTGTTTCAGTAGTTGTTAAACTGCTATTTTCAGCCAATTCATTTGTTATCGCCTCATTTGTATATTCCAGAGTAGCTGTTGATGAAACAAGATTGGCTTTTCCTTTTGCTGATGCTAATGCGATGGTTTGATTTGAAATCAAAGTTTGCCGGCCTTCCTGATCTTGAACTAGATTGTTGCTGGTATTCTCAGATAAGGATGCTTCAGCAAATAATGCCTGATTGCCTGATATATTTGTAGCGTTTTTGCTGATGGAGTGGCTTGGGTTATTTCCCGCAATATTTTCTTTCTCTCTTTTGAGATTGATATTTTGATTAGCGGTTTCAAATTTCCTGATTTCATATTTATTCGAACTGCCTAAAAATGAAAATGTCATCAGCATCAGCAACATGATCGGTAAGGAAGGCCATCTCCGGCCCGGTTGAACATTATTATAAATACTTGTCCAAACCTTTCTGGAAGGATACATCCTGAAATCGTCGACCGTTTCTTTGAGAAACTGTTCAAAATGATTATCGTAGTAATTTTTTTCCATCTTTCACACAAGCGTTATAAGCCTTGACAGGCTTTTATTTTGATAAAAAAATTAAAGCAAGGAAGCGGCATTGCCGATTGAAATCCTTGACCTTTGTTTTTGAATGATGTTCTTTTTAACCAGTATTTCTTCAAGCATCGCTTTAGCCCGGGTGTATTGGCTGCGGCTGGTGCTTTCTTCAACTTCAAGCATCTTTGAAATTTCCTTATGCGAGTAACCTTCAATGGCATAAAGGTTGAGTACAGTTCGGTAGCCCAATGGTAATAGTCGGATACATTCCACCACTTGCTTAGCCTGCATGATGGAAGGAATCATATCTTCCTTTACATGAATGCTATGGGCATGAATGAGATCCACACTATCTGAGAATTTCTTATTTTTTTTGAGGATATTTATACAGGTATGAACAATGATCCTACGGATCCATCCTTCAAGAGCACCTTCACTACGGTACTGGTGCAATTGAGTGAATACTTTGATGAATCCTTCCTGTAACATGTCTTCCGCATCTTCCCTGTTTTTTGCAAAACGATAGCATACACCAAGCATTCGGGGACTGAACCTATTGTAAAACACTTCTTGTGCAGAAGCATTGTTATTCATACTTCCGGCAAGCATTTGCTCTTCGGTCATGGTGGTTGATTTTTGTACCTCTAAATATAGGCAATAATAGCCTATTTTATGCTGCTTAACTGGCTTACAAACCTAAATTTTAACAAACTTAGTTTTCAGCTTCCGCATATTACGGCTTTCTTTCGAGTGTTTCTGGGCTATGGGTATTCTGGAAATACTTTCTGGCACTTCCCACCCATGAAAGGAGGGTTTGTTTTTGGCTCTCGTCTAATTTGGCATTCCTGTGAATCAGGGTATAAGAAACCAGAGGCATTTCATCTTCCTGAACCATTTCTCCGATTTCTTCCAATTTACGGTACTGTTTTGAAACCGGGTATTGGCCGAAAAGTGTAAAATTCAGTTCTTTTTTCCCTTTTTCGATATGGTCATTCAACCAAAGGGCAACCGGCTGGATTTGGGCATACCAAGGATAATAAGTTTGGTTACTGTGGCAATCGTAGCAACTGGTTTTCAGTATGGCCAGCACAGGTGCCGGAGTGTTTATTACCTTACTTATGTCTTGCTCGCTTTCAGTATTCCCATTGTTTTTTTCCGGTCTGGGGTAAAATTGAATCAATAGAAAAGCTGCTATCAAAACGGTAAATAAAATGCGAAAAAACTTTTTCATACTGGTAGATTAAATTAATACAGTCCCTTTCATCTCTTCAGGTATTGGCAACTGCATCATGGTAAGAATCGTAGGGGCAATATCAGCCAATTTCCCGTTTTTTACAGTGCCTTTCCATTCCTTGTCGATGATAAACAATGGAACCGGATTTAGGGTATGTGCGGTATTGGGTGTTCCGTCTTCGTTAATTTCATAATCTGCATTGCCATGGTCGGCAGTAAGAAAAATGCAGTAATCTTTTTCCAGGGCACTCATCACTACTCTTTTCACGCAGCCATCAACCGTTTCAACCGCTTTAATCACCGCATCCCACACACCGGTATGCCCAACCATGTCAGCATTAGCGAAATTCAGACAAATAAAATCGTGCTGGTTGTTTTCAATAGATTTTACAACCGCATCGGTTACGGCTGCAGCGCTCATTTCCGGTTGAAGGTCATAGGTGGCCACTTTTGGTGATGGAATCATGATCCGGCTCTCTCCTTCAAAGGGCTGCTCCCTTCCTCCACTGAAGAAAAAACTCACATGGGGATATTTTTCCGTTTCAGCTATGCGTAATTGTGATTTACCATGTTTCGACAATACTTCTCCCAGCGTATTTTTAAGGTCATCATTTTCAAACATCACCGATACGTTCCTGAATTGCTGGTCGTATTGTGTCATAGTGGTATATTCAACTTCCAGTTTTTTCATGCTGAATTCGGGATGGTCGGTCTGGGTTAGCACTTCTGTGATTTCACGGCAGCGGTCGGTGCGGAAATTGAAACAGATCACTGCATCACCATTACGGATAGACGCATTTCGGATCTTATTGTTGATGATCGGCTTTATAAACTCATCGGTAACACCGTTCTCATAAGATTCAGCCATGCTGCTGATAAGCTGGTTCGACGCTTTTCCGGTTCCTTGAACAAGGGCATCATAAGCTATTTTTACGCGTTCCCAACGTTTGTCGCGGTCCATGGCATAATAGCGGCCTGTGATGGTTGCCAGATTTCCAACGGTTTCGCCAATATGGTTCAACAGTTCCTGTATGAAACGGATGCCGGATTTGGGGTCGGTATCCCGGCCATCAGTAAAAGCATGTACCAATACATCCGTCAAACCTTGTTCTTTACACGCGCTTAAGATCGCTTTCAGATGGTTGATATGCGAATGAACGCCTCCATCACTTACCAGGCCAATAAGGTGGAGGGTTTTTTGATGGTCACGTGCATAATGAATGGCTTTAAGTAAAGCAGGGTTTTTATGAAATTCATTTTCGCGTATGGATACGTTAATTCGTTGCAGTTCCTGATAAACCACCCTTCCGGCACCCAGATTAAGATGTCCCACTTCACTATTGCCCATCTGACCTTCCGGCAGACCAACTGCTTCGCCGCAGGTAATCAGCGTACTATTGGGGTATTGTGTATATAAACCGGTAACAAAAGGCACATTTGCATGCTGGATGGCATCACTTTTCTTGATTTTACCCAGTCCCCAGCCATCCATGATGATCAGAATCGTCTTCTTGTTTTTCATTTGATAAAGTTACTTTTTTGCAGGCAATTCCTGGTTTTATTATGTTTCGTACGATTTTCTTCCCTATTGAGCTGCAATTTTTTGCAGATTTCAACGTTTTATAGTTATCAAGTCAACTCCGTGTCACTATGAAAAAAACATTTACCATTCTCATGGGTTGTGCCTGTTTTTTTCTTTGTGGATCTACCGTTTTGCAAACATCAGATGAACTCTTAACCGGTCTTCGAAAAGGAGATGCATCGGTAATGGCACGTCATTTTGATCAAACAGTAGAAGTGGTATTGCCTGAGAGCAGGAACAGCTATACCCGCAATCAGGCTGAAGTTTTGATCAGAGATTTTTTTAGTATCCACAACGTGACTCAATTTGAAGTGTTGCATAAAGGCACACAATCAAACGCACAATATTGTATTGGTATACTCCAAACCCGAAAGGGGAAATTCCGCACCACCGTTTACCTCCGTCGGAAAGAAGACCGCCAGTTGGTTCAGGAATTGCGGTTCGAGCGGGAATAAGCAGATGATAATGTTTTAAAAATCCATCCGGATTTTCGTTCCAAAACGTAGCTTTGCGCTATGCTCAACCAGGAAAAATTAATCTTTCTGATACAATCGGCATTAGCGGAAGATATTGGAGACGGCGATCATTCCACCCTTTCATGTATACCTGTTTCAACCCGTGGCAGGGCTGTTTTAAAAATCAAACAGGAAGGTATTTTGGCAGGGATGGAAATAGCAGTTGCTATATTTAAAGAAGTGGAGCCCGGTATCATTTTTAAGGCGTTCATGAAAGATGGAGATGCCATCAATCCCGGTGATATAGCTTTTGAAGTAGAAGCCTCAGTTCACACAATCCTTAAATGCGAAAGACTGGTGCTCAATAGCATGCAACGCATGAGTGGCATTGCAACATTGACAAGAAAATATGTTCAACGCTTAGCAGGAACAAGTACCCGTTTACTGGATACCCGTAAAACAACACCCAATTTCCGTTTGCTTGAAAAGGAAGCGGTGCGAATCGGAGGAGCGATTAATCATCGGTTTGGACTTTATGATATGATCATGCTTAAGGATAATCATATCGATTATTGCGGTTCAATTGAAACAGCTATAGAAAAGGCATACGAATATGTACAGCATACCAAGCCCGGTTTAAAAATTGAAGTGGAAACCCGTTCTTTGGAAGATGTAAAAAGGGTAATGGCAGTAGGCAGGATCAACCGCATCATGCTCGATAATTTTACTCCTGAAATGATTATTCAGGCTTTGAAAATTATAGGAGGAAAATACGAAACGGAAGCCAGCGGCGGAATCAATTACGAAAACATCAGTTCATACGCTGCTACAGGAGTAGATTTCATCTCCAGCGGAGCCATCATTCATCAGGCTAAAAGTTTAGACCTCAGTTTAAAAGCTTTAATTCTTCCTTCCTGATATGAACCGTAAATCAAATAACCATTCCGGAATAGTATATTCAACTGATCCTTCGTTTCAGTCTGATCAAACAACATCGCCTACGGAAACCACTTTGCCAGCCACTGATCAATTATTAAAAATAAGGCTGGAAACTAAACATCGGGCCGGTAAGGCCGTCACCCTCATTGAAGGGTTCATCGGAAGCCAACAAGATAAAGATGTACTGGTTAAACAGCTCAAAAATTATTGTGGTACCGGAGGCTCATCAAAGGATGGGGAAATACTGATTCAGGGAGACCAGCGAGAGAAAGTAATGCTTTGGTTACAAAAAAACGGCTACATCAAAACGAAGAAAGTTTAGGTTTCTTCTTTTTTTATAGAAAGCGCTTCACTCGGACAGTGCAATACCTGTGCAACTATTTCATTCTGATCAGCGTTTTCGGTTATTATCCAGGGCTTTCTCCTGGGATCAAATACCGTGGGTAGGCCCCTGAAACAGATTCCGCTATGGGCACAAAGACCGGGTTTTCAGATTCCGTGATTTCATCTTTTTTGTAGAAATGGGCATCTTTCTGCATCTTAACAAGATATTTGATACCCAAAATTAAGGTCTTGCAGACTTTTTTACTTATTTTACATCAAACGTTTCAACATGAATTCTAAAATATCTGGCGGAGTAAAAATAAGTGTAGAAACTTTTTATCAATCTGAATACAGCAATCCTATCAACAGTGAGTTCATGTTTGCCTACAAAATCACTATTGAAAATAACAACGATTTTCCCGTAAAATTACTGAGAAGAAGATGGAGTATCTATGATAGCAACGGATCGGCGAAAGAAGTAGAAGGCGAGGGGGTAGTTGGGGTACAGCCTGTAATTGCTCCTGCTTCAGCTTATCAATACATCAGTGGTTGTAACCTTCGCACAGAAATGGGGAAAATGCACGGTACTTATCTTCTTGAAAATGTTAATAACAAGAAAACTTTTAATGTTATCATTCCTTCGTTTTTGCTTCAGGCACCTTTTAAAATGAACTGATTTTCTTAACAGTAATTTTCGTAGCTTTACCTATTGAGCAATAGAATCAGCCATTACATCCTAATAGCTTTTCCAAATGCAAATTAACCGGCATTCAATTAACAGTAATCACGGAAAATATCTTTATGTCTAAATTAACCTTCAACAATAACAACAACCAGTTTTTCAATAGTCTGAAATCCAGCGTAGATGAATATTTCACGGTAAATAAAATCAAGAAAACAGGCGACTGGCGTTTATTTTCCAAAACATTCATCCTGATCGGTGCTGCAGTAGGAATTTATTTATCACTGATGCTGGTTGATATGAACGGATGGCTGGCTTTTGCACTTGCTGCTCTTTTAGGATATATCGCTGCTTGTATCGGTTTCAGTGTGATGCATGATGCGAATCATGGAAGTTACAGCCCTCATCCCCGCTTGAATGATTTCATCGGCTTGCTGGCGTCAAACGGTTTGGGTGCCAATGCATTTTTCTGGAAGCAAAAACATAATGTGATTCACCATACGTATACCAATGTAGATGGTATAGATGACGATATCGCTAAAAGTCCGATTATCCGTCAGTGTGAGTCTCAGCGTTGGGTACCGGCACACCGCGTTCAGCATTTATATATTCCCTTTATCTATTCGCTTTCTTCTATTTTCTGGATTTTCATCATGGACTTTACCAAATATTTCAGTCGTAAAATATATACCACAGCAGCCTGGAAAATGACTTTTAAAAATCACCTGGTTTTCTGGCTTACTAAAATACATTATGCAATCGTGTTCATTATCATCCCTATTTATGTTTGGGGTTGGGCAGGCTGGCTGGCCGGATTCCTAATCGCCAACGCAGCGATGGGCGTAACACTTGCTTTAGTATTCCAGTTGGCTCATGTGGTAGAGAATACTGAATTTGAACACATTCCTCTTGATACCACCAAGCATATCGATTCAGCCTGGGCAGAACATCAGATTCGCACCACTTCAAATTTTGCGATGAGTAATAAAACCATATCCTGGTTTGTAGGTGGCCTTAATTTCCAGGTAGAACATCATCTGTTTCCCAGAATAAGCCATGTGCACTATCCTGCCATCAGTAAAATTGTGGAAGCGAAGTGTAAGGAATTCAATCTTCCTTACAATTATTATCCTACCATGTGGGAAGCCTTAGGTTCACATTTCAGGGTGATGCGCCAACTCGGTAAGAAACCTGCCGCCCAGGCAATCAGGCTTCAGGCAGCTTAAGGTTTATATTTAGTTTCCTGAAACAACATTTCCGGAGATTTTTCCATCAAAGCCTTCAAACTGGTTTCAGGTTTTTTTTGCATGTATTTTTTTACAATCTGCCATCCGCAAAAAGAACCGATATTGCCCGGTGAGGCTTCTCCCAACTCCTGTGTTTTTGGGCTCTCTCCAATATATGTTTTGATGATATTTTGATCTATGGTTTGTAGCAGGTTATTCTGGATGAACAAATTCCAGATTGCAGCTTCATGAGCTGAACAATCTTTCCATTGCTTTTCGGTGTAACCAATCAGTTTATATTCATCTGTATAAGGTTGAACTCTACCTAAAAGATAAAGGCGTTTTCCTTTCTCAATCATTTGTACCAATAAACTGCTTTCATCCTTTTTTTCGGGATAAAGGTCGGAGAGGAGGTTTTTCATGCAGTTTACAGCAATACGATCGGGTTCGAAACGAGCAGTTATGTATTGCGGATAAGTTTCCTGCACCCAACTGGTTCGATAAAGTGAAAAATTCTTCCCCATGTGGTGCTGCAAACCAACAATGAGCGCTTCTTCAGTAAGGATATCGCCATAACCATCAAGCGGACCAATATAGGTAATCAGGTTTTTTGGCAATTCATAACCGGGAAAATAATATTTAAAAAAGGCCAAACCCTCCCTCACTTCTTTTTCATGAGGAGTGAAATCGGTATAGAGTTTCCGTGTGCTATCGTATATGGGCCTGTAGCTTTGAATAAATCCCCTGATGTAAAGCAAAGCGGTATCGGTGCTCCAGGAGGGATCGGTATTGAGGATGCTGCCAAGGAAATTTTCTCCGAAGCCCGGGTATTTTGCAATCAGTTGGTCCAGCTCGGGCGAAAGCCGGTTGGTGTCGAGTTTAAACAACTCCTCTTCAAATCGTTGTGTTTTGAGGTCGATTTTAATATTAGATACATCAGGGATTTTTGGACCCTCATGGCAGGAAAAAAACAAAAAGCCAATTGCTAAACTTAAGAAGAATCGCATGAGAATAAATTAACTTTACAAATGAAAATGATATTAAACAAACATAAAGGTAATCAGCCCAATATATAACATGCAAATATTTCTCGCCCAGCAAAATTATCATATCGGGCATTTTGAATACAATACCCACAAAATCATTGAAGCTATCTGTAAAGCCCGTGATGCCGGTGGCGACCTGATTGTGTTCAGTGAACTGGCAGTATGTGGATATCCTCCTCGCGACTTTTTATTGTTCAGCGATTTCATTGCACAATGCGAACGATGCATTGCAGCAATTTGTAATGAGGCCAAAGATATCGCTGTGCTGGTAGGCGCACCTTGTAAGAATAAAGAGATAGCCGGGAAAGATCTTTTTAATGCTGCTTTTTTTATTGCAGACGGAGCCGTAAAACAAGTGGTTCATAAAACATGTTTGCCTACTTATGATGTGTTTGATGAAGACCGTTATTTTGAGCCAGCGAATGAGTGGAACATCATCCATTATAAAGGGTATAAACTTGCAGTGACTATTTGTGAAGATATTTGGAACCTTGGCAATAATCCACTTTACAGGGCTTGCCCCATGGATGAATTGATTAAACATCAGCCTGATCTGATGATCAATTTATCGGCATCTCCTTTCGACTATACGCATGAAGAAGACCGTAAAGCCGCAGTGAAAGCCAATGTGCTTAAATACCAATTGCCGATGTTTTATTGCAATACGGTAGGTAGTCAAACCGAAATTGTATTTGATGGTTGTTCATTGGTATTTGACGGGAAAGGAAACCTCTGTGGTAAAATGCCCAGCTTTGAAGAAAGCCTTCAATCTTTTGAAGTGAACCTGGATGGAACAATCAATGGGGAAATACTGGAGTCGGTTAACAATTTACCCGACCTTGAGTTAAATCCAGTAACCCTAGAGGCAGGATTGAATATCCCTCATATCTATGATTGCCTGATTTTAGGCATCCGCGATTATTTTACCAAGATGGGCTTCACTAAGGCCATCATTGGCAGCAGCGGCGGTATTGATTCTGCTGTTACGCTTGCTTTGGCAGTTGCAGCTTTGGGCAAGCATAACGTTACAGCGGTGTTGATGCCATCCACTTACTCTACCAACCATTCCATTGAAGATGCTGTTAAATTGAGTGAGCAACTCGGCAATCCCTATCACGTACTTCCGATTCAGCCGATATATGAAACCTTTCTGCAAACGCTTTCTCCATTATTCCAACAACTGCCCTTCAGTGTTGCAGAAGAAAATATTCAAAGCCGAACTAGAGGAAACCTGTTGATGGCTATCGCCAATAAGTTTGATTATATTCTGCTGAATACTTCCAACAAAAGTGAACTGGCAACCGGTTATGGTACATTGTATGGCGATATGGCCGGTGGATTGGGCGTTCTTGGAGATTGCTATAAACTTCAGATTTATGAATTGGCCCGTTACATCAACCGCCATGAAAATATCATCCCTCTTCATATCCTAACCAAACCTCCAAGTGCAGAGTTAAGGCCCGGCCAGAAAGACAGCGATAGTTTGCCGGAGTATGAGTTGCTTGATCATATCCTTTATCAGTATATCGAACAAACAAAAGGCCCTGATGAAATCAAGGCGATGGGTTACGATGCGGAATTGGTAAACAGGATCCTTCGAATGGTGAACCGAAATGAATATAAGCGCAACCAGTTTTGCCCTATCATCCGCGTTTCGCCTAAGGCATTTGGAGTGGGGAGAAGAATGCCCATTGTTGGAAAATATTTAGCATAACCTTGCATTAGCGAGTATAACGAAACCATCAGATATGCCTGCTTTTACTGATATTTGTTGATACAGAAAAGCATGAAACCAAACCATTGAAACCCCATGTTACAAACCGCAGAGGATATCCGACTCCTGAATGAAAAAATTAAGATGGCATCAGGTTTTATCGACCGTGTGCATCATGAGCTCAATAAAGTGATCGTAGGCCAGCAAGTGATGATCGACCGATTGCTGATTGGATTGCTGAGCAATGGACATATATTGTTAGAAGGCGTTCCAGGATTGGCAAAAACCCTTTCCATCAAATCGCTGGCTCAGGCTGTGCATGCACAGTTTAGCCGCATACAGTTTACGCCTGATCTCCTTCCTGCTGATGTGGTTGGAACCATGATCTATAACCAACCCAAGAATGAATTTTTTGTACGCAAGGGACCCATTTTCGCCAACTTCATATTGGCGGATGAAATCAACAGGGCGCCGGCAAAAGTACAAAGTGCCTTACTGGAAGCCATGCAGGAAAGGCAGGTAACCATCGGGGATACCAGCTATAAACTTGAAGAGCCTTTTCTGGTGCTGGCTACTCAGAATCCGATTGAGCAGGAAGGCACCTATCCGTTACCGGAAGCACAAGTAGACCGTTTCATGCTAAAGGTGGTGATCGGGTACCCGAGTAAGCAGGAAGAGCAGCAAATCATCCGGCAAAATACTATCGGGTTGCAACAACCTGCCATACAACCTGTGGCCTCCACCCGAGAAATTTTAGATGCCAAAGAACTGGTAAGGCAGATTTACCTGGATGAGAAAGTTGAAAATTATATTCTTGATATCGTTTTTGCCAGTCGTTTTCCGGAGCAATATCAGTTGCCTAAGTTGAAACCATTGATCAGTTATGGCGGGTCGCCAAGGGCGAGCATCAATCTGGCACTGGCAGCCAAAGCCAATGCCTTTCTGCATCACCGGAGTTATGTGGTGCCCGATGATGTTAAGGAAATCTGTCGCGATGTGATGCAGCACCGTATCGGAATTACTTACGAAGCAGAAGCGGAGAATGTAACCAGCATTGATATCATCAATGATATTTTAAGGGCGGTTGATGTACCCTGATCGTTATTGTATTTTCCATCTTCATGAATCCACATTTTGACAACTGCTGAAATTATAAAGAAAGTCCGTGAGCTTGAGATCAGGAGCAAGAAAATCACTACACACTTGTTCACAGGTGAATATCATTCTGCTTTCAAAGGAAAGGGCATGAGCTTCAGGGAAGTTAGGGATTATGCAGCAGGAGATGATGTAAGGTTCATCGATTGGAATGTGAGCGCCAGGTTCAATACACCATTTACCAAACTCTTCGAAGAGGAGAGAGAACTTACCATGATATTGCTGATTGATACCAGTTCGAGTAATCTATTCGGCACAACATCAAGAAGAAAAAAAGACCTGATTAATGAGATTGCGGCGCTGCTCGCCTTCAGCGCCATCAGCAATAACGACAAAGTGGGGGTGATTTTTTTCAGCAACCGTATTGAAAAATATATACCACCTCAGAAAGGCAGGCAGCATGCACTTTTTATCGTAAGAGAACTGCTAACGGTAGAACCCCGATCAAAAGGAACCGGCCTGGGGCAGGCTATCCGTTTCTTCAACAATACTACCCGACAAAAAAGTATCGCCTTTCTGATAAGCGATTTTATTGATAACGGATTTGAAAGCGACCTGAAAGTTATCGGGCGCAAGCATGACGTGATTGGAATCAGAACCTATGATAAAATGGACATGCAGTTGCCTGCTGCAGGGCTGCTATACGTAGAAGATGCCGAAACAGGCCGGCAGCAATGGATCGATACCAATAGCGCTTCAGTTCGCTATCAATACCAACAACACTTTTTCAATAACACAGAAAGAACAAAATCAGAATTCCTGAAATCGGGTGCTGATTTGCTTCATGTGCGTACAGATGAGGATTATGTAAAAGTTTTACAACGTTTTTTCCTTACAAGAAAATAAACCCCGGTGCAACATGGGAAGCACCTCTTATGAAAATAAATATCCAAATATTTTTTTTGATTTTTGTCCTCGTGCTTGTAAAGGCTTTCAATGGGTCATCACAGCAGGTATCGGTAGTAATGAATCCTCCGGTAATTCTAATTGGTGAACAGGTGAACCTTACATTGAAAGTGTTGTTGCCTGCTAAGGATACTTACTGCGAATGGCAGTGGCCCGATAGCATTGTTCATTTTGAGCAGATTTCAAAATCGGAAGGAAAGATCCTTCAGGAAAACGGGCAATCTTATTTTACACAAGAAATAGTATTTACAAGTTTTGATTCCGGGCGCTGGTACCTGCCCGCAATGCCAGTGATTACGGGCGCAGGCAACAACCGCAAACTATTGCTCACCGACAGTATTGCTGTTCGGGTTAATTATGCTATCATGGACAGCTCGGGGGTACTGCGTGATATCCGTCCTATTCTTTCAGATCCTTTTACCGATTACACCTGGTGGTATATTGGAGGGGGCGTATTATTGGCATTAATGATTGCTTATGGGTTATTCCGTTTATGGAGAAAAAAAATGAGTAACAACACCCCTTTAAAAAGAAACCATTTATCAGCTTATGATGAAGCCATGGAGGCCCTGGATGCAGCAGGAAAAATCAGGCTGGATTCCGAATCAGGGCTTTTGACGTACCATACTGCATTGTCGTTGCTGTTCAAAAGATATTATGGCAGGATTTGCAGTGAAAGTCTGATGAAGGATACCACCGGCGACCTCTTACTTCGTATGCGAAAAGATAAACTTGCTCAGGATGCACTAGCCCTGCTGGCATCTCCGTTGCGTTTATGCGATGCCGTTAAGTTTGCACGATATCATCCCGACGCGAAAACTTCAAATGATTGTGCCATTCAGATGAAGGACGGCATAGCAATGATCCATAATCATTCCACTTCTAAAGCGCAATCCCTTGCTAACTGAGTATTTTAACCATATCCGTTTTGCCTATCCACTGGTATTTTTGCTCTTTAGCCTTATACCGCTGATGATTTTCTGTTATGCCAGAGCAGGAAGGAAAAGTACCGGATCACTCAGGATGTCTACATTAACCGCACCGGGCTTACAAAACTGGAAAAGTACTTTTGTTCATCTACCTTTTATATTTAGGCTTTTCAGTATGGCCTGTTTGATTATCGCATTGGCAAGGCCGCAAACTGAATTACGCCAGGAGTTGGCGGAAGGGAAGGGAATCGATATCATCTTATGTATTGACGTTAGCGGGAGCATGACAGCCCAGGATTTCACGCCCAACAGGTTAGAAGCTGCCAAAAAAGTAGCTACTGATTTTGTAAACCGCCGTTTGACAGACCGTATCGGAGTAGTTATTTTTTCGGGAGAGAGTTTTACCCAATGTCCTTTAACTACCGATCATTCGGTGTTGGTGAATGCCATCACCAATATCCGTAATGGTTTACTGGAAGATGGTACAGCAATCGGTTCAGGATTATCAACAAGTGTCGACCGCCTCAGAAACGGAAACTCCCCGTCAAAAGTGGTACTCTTGCTAACCGATGGAGAAAACAATGGTGGATTGATCGACCCTCAAACGGCAAAAGAAATTGCACGCACTTTTTCGGTAAGGGTTTACACGATAGGCGTTGGTTCAGACGGATATGCGCCAAAACCTATCCAAACGCCTTTAGGTGTGGTGATGGAAAGAGAAAAAGTTTCGATTGATGAAAAGCTACTCACCGAAATAGCAACACAAACCGGAGGAAGGTATTTCAGGGCAAAAGACAATGAAGGGCTCGCCGAAATATACAGCAACATCGATCTGCTTGAAAAAACGCCCGTTTCTCTGATCAGCTCTGTGCGCAAACAAGATAAATTTTTTCCTTTTGCAGCGGCCGCACTTTTTTTCCTGTTTATTGAAATGCTACTGCGGTTAACTGTTTTCAGAAAATTTCCCTGATTGAATAGTAGGGGAATGCCCAGAAATATGATTTACCCGATGTTTGTTAACTTGCGGTATGGAGGCTGTTGTTTATAAATCTACCGGAAGCTGGTACCAGGTGAAAAGCCGGAATGGACAGATGCATAAGGTGCGCATGAAAGGAAAGTTCAAGATTGATGGCATCACTTCTACCAATCCGATTGCAGTTGGTGATATCGTTGAAATAGAAAATGAAACAGATGCGGAAAGTACGGTCATAACGGGTATCCATGAACGCAGCAATTATATCAATCGGGTATCACCTCACAACCGCAACCAGCATCATATTGTAGCTTCTAACCTCAATCAATCGCTGCTTTTTGCCACCCTTAAAGATCCTAAAACAAGTTTTGGTTTTATCGACCGTTTTCTGATCACTTCAGAAGCGTATCATGTTCCGGCTATCATCGTATTCAACAAAACCGACCTGCTCGGGAAGAAGGGGCAGGAAAGAATGGAACTCGCCAAAGAAATCTATCTTCCCATAGGTTATCAATTAATGGCCATGAGTCTTCAGGAAAAAAATGGTGTTGAAGAAGTTATGGCATTGCTTAAAGGAAAGGTTACTTTACTGAGCGGGCATTCAGGGGTAGGGAAATCAACTTTTATCAATCACCTCTTTCCTGCCAATCAGTTAAAAACACAGGAAGTAAGCGGTTGGAGCGGAAAGGGTATGCATACCACCACATTTGCTGAAATGTTCGATTTGCCCGGAGGAGGACAGATTATCGATACTCCCGGTATTCGGGAAATGGGTTTGGTGGATATCAGCAAGCAGGAACTCGCCCATTATTTTCCTGAAATGCGCAGGTTGATGAACGATTGCCAGTTTAATAATTGCATGCACATCAACGAGCCAGGTTGTGCCATAAAAAATGCTGTCAATAAAAACAGCATTCATACGGAAAGATATGTGAGTTACTTGTCTATACTGGATAGCCTTGAAGTACCATCTTATTGATGGGTTTAAAAAGCTTGCCGCTCCAGAAAATGGGCTACCTCGATCACAGCCTTGTTGTCGCTTTTTACACTCTTGATTTGCTGTGGAAAAATACTAACACCTTCAAAAATGTTGTAATGCAGTGTAAGGAATTGGCCTTTGTACTTGAAATCCCAGTCAAGGGTTTCGGTGTCATCCACCTGGTTCATAAAAATCACCTGCAATTGATCGGCCAGCGTATGGGCGATTGCGTAAAATTTTGAAATGCCACAATTGTCATCAATTACGGCTTCGGTGCCTCCCGATTTGGTTTTTAATTGGTACGACATAAGTATAGGGTTTTAATTGGGTATCGGTATTTGCTGTATTTGAAGAGGGAAGAGATTAAAATTTCTTTCCTCCTTTGTATTTCGATTTGCTGGCGGCTTTATCTGCTTTGGGATCACCCAATCGTTCGGCACCTATAGCTGCACCGCTTGTTTTACATCCTAATTTTTCTTTTTTCTGGAAGATGAAACAGCCCCCTAAAGTTGAAATAACCATGATGGCGATAAGTGTCTTTTTCATCCAGTAAAGTTAATACATGTTTGCATAAACGCATTTATCATGATTTTATTTTATGGTTGGGTAAACCATTTGCTGTACGACAAGTAATTTTCTGCTATGCGGTTGATTTCTCCTTTTATCAGTTCCTGGCTGATGTCTTTTACTTTTTTGGCCGGTACACCTGCATAAATAGAACCTGCTTCCACCACTGTATTTTCCAGCACCACTGCCCCTGCAGCAATGATACTGTTGCTGCCAACCTGAACATTGTCCATAACGATAGCACCCATTCCAATCAGCACATGATCTGAAATTCTACAGCCATGAATGATGGCATTATGGCCAATACTTACGTTATTACCTATCAGGGTTTGGGTTTTCTGAAAAGTACAATGGATCACCGCGCCATCCTGTACATTCACCCTGTTTCCTAAACGGATACTGTTTACATCTCCCCTGATCACAGCATTGAACCAAACACTGCAATCATCGCCCATCTGAACATCGCCCACAATGGTTGCATTGGGCGCAATAAAGCAATTGGCACCCATTTGAGGGAGCACTCCTTTAACTGGTAAAATGGTTGGCATATTTTTCTTATTTTCTTGAAAATGTTTACAAAATCAATTGCTTTCTGAACAGGAATCAGCTGTAATGTATAAAGCCTACTGTCATTGCACTAAATTCGTATTTATTTTTCAAACCTTCTGCATGAACAACAGGGCATTGTTTCTACAACATGTGGGTCAAACATCAATGGCACCACTTTGTATCGATATCATAAAGGCTGAAGGAAGCTACTTGTGGGGAGCCGACGGCAAGCGATACATCGACCTCATTGCAGGAATCAGCGTATGCAATATCGGCCATTGTCATCCTAAAGTTGTGGAAGCCATAAAAAAACAAGCCGAAGCCTATCTTCATATCATGGTTTATGGCGAGTTGATTGAAAATCCACAGGTTCAATATGCAAAAAAACTAGCGGCGCATTTACCGGCATCATTAAACAGCGTCTTTTTCACCGCCAGTGGATCTGAAGCTACTGAAGGGGCCATGAAGTTGGCAAAACGAAGTTCAGGCAGAACCGGGATTGTTTCTTTTCAGAATTCTTATCACGGAAGTACTCAGGGAGCATTAAGTGTAATGGGCAGCGAATACTGGCAGCAGGCGTTTCGTCCATTGCTACCCGGAATCACCCAATTGCCCTACAATGACATCGAAGCGCTTCAGCAAATCACCGGCGAAACGGCCTGCGTCATTGCCGAAACCATTCAGGCGGAAGCAGGCGTTATCTGTTCGGAAAACGGATGGCTAACGTTGTTGCGTAAGCGATGCGATGAAACCGGAGCGTTGCTGGTGTTGGATGAAATACAATGTGGATTTGGCCGTAACGGAACCTTGTGGGCTTTTGAGCAATTCGGGGTTGTGCCCGATATCTTATTGCTGGGTAAAGCCCTGGGTGGTGGGATGCCCCTGGGAGCTTTTGTAGCGGATAAGCGATTGATGGATCAACTCGCTTACAATCCGGTACTTGGCCATATCAATACTTTTGGTGGTCACCCGGTGAGTTGTGCTGCAGGTTTAGCAGCCTTTGAAGTATTGCTTGAAGAAAAGATCATCGAATCTGTTGCTCAAAAAGCATTGCTGTTTCAACAACTGCTTCAACATCCTTTGATAAGGAAAGTAAATAATCGGGGCCTGATGATGGCGGTATACTTTGAAAGTTTTGAGCAGAACAAAAAAGTGATTGATGCCCTGATTGAAGCGGGTGTATTTACCGACTGGTTCTTATTTGCCAGCCATTGTTTGCGGATTGCCCCTCCATTGAATATAGATGATGAGGATATCATCACTGCATGCGAAAAAATAACGATAGTACTTGACCAGATTTCGAAATCCGGTTAAAAATCTAACCCTAATGAAACATACTGTATAGGCCGCCCTTTAAAAACGCCAACCATCGGCCAGCTTAGATCGTATCTGATGAAGTAGCCCAACAAGGTGCTTCTCGCACCGAAGCCATAGCCACCCGCAAAAGGCCCTACACCACCGGCTTTCTTCCGAACAGTTACATTTCCGCTGGAATAAGAAGTGGTTGGCCTTTTGATGGAACCGTAGCCACCATTCCATGCTGTTCCTAAATCAATGAACTGGGTGATTTGAAAATCGCGCAGGAACGCGCTATTTACAGTTTTATCAAAAAAGGTAGACATGATCGGTAATCGAAACTCACTATTAATTACAACAGCATTGTTTCCATTCGCAACATTTTGAATAAAGCCACGCATATTCAGGGTCAAACTTTGAAATGCATAACTCTGGTCGTTGGCAGGGCGATTGGCAGAGTTGAAGTAACGTTCACGTCCGTTCTTAATGTTGTCTCCAAACATCAGCCATCCATCTGTACCTCCCAGGTAATAAATGAATTTCTGATTGCCCCAACTGAAATCGCCTGCAACTCTTCCTGCCCAGATGAAATTCTTGTAAATGGGATAGTAATATCTTCCATCAAATCCGAAATTGAAAGTGTTTGGTCCTTCTGCAAATTGTACCTCATTCACCTGACGATTCCAATCGATATAAACCTTGTACCTCAACCCATTCATGATATTGGTAGCTTTTACAAGACTGTTATCATAAACAAATTCGAGGTGGGTAACCGAATAAAGTGTTTTTTGGTTTTCAAGGCTTGCACTGATCTGATCTACTGAAGAAACAGCAAGATTATCTGAACGAATACCGGTACTTAGCCGGATACTTTTTGCAACATCAAAAGGGTAGGAAATATTTCCCTGAAAAAGATTAGTGAACAATCTGGCTGGATAGACTGCTACGATATTACCCTGTCCGTCTACCAGCGCCGCACCGGCAGTTACTGCATTGCGATAGTAAGTTAAGCCCCAGTCGATCCTTCTTTTCAGGTTCTGGTAATTCAGCAGCCATTCATTGTCTCTCAGGTTTGTGCCGAGTTTGAATGCACCGGATATTTTGATATCATCCAACAGGTCTGAGGTGCTCAAACGTACAAGGCCACTCAATGCAGTACTTCCGTTTAGCATGATTGGGCCACCTCCTCCACCATAGGTTTGATAACGGTTGATGAGCACCGCACTGTTAAACCCAACCGATCCTAAATCTGCTGAAAACTTTTTCGGTTTGTAAGGATAAAGTTTTGCCGAAGCTAGCACGGAATTTTCTTCTTCTTCAAGAGGGGCGATACTTCTTATTAATGGAGCCGTATAAGTACTGTCTTTCTTTTCGTTTTCAAATTCCGATTGAAACACATCATCAATATTTTTATTTACGGAAAGGGTGTCATTATTTTTCCTGATGGTTTTTCCGGATGGCTGTACCGTGGTAAGCTTGCTTTCCCGCATCAGTTTTTTGGCATATTCGGTAGGCTGTGCAGTAACATTTCTTTTGTTGAGCGTGTATTCATCAACCTTCAGTTTGTAAAGGATTTTCTGGTCACTCTGCCGGGTTACTTCACTAACAATACGGTCGTCGCCGGCACTTCTGGTTTCAGCCAAACTGCTTTGGTAATTGGTAAGTGGAAAAGTATATGCAGAATCTTCCGAAATGGAAACCACCGCAACTGAATCGACATCCGTTTTTTTGTATGCCCGAAGTGTACTGTCTACTTCTTTTGCCGAAGGGTTGCGAAGGATGTCATCTCCAATCAACACCAAGGTATCGAGCCCGGTTTTTCGCGTGGTGAAGAAACCGGCATATCTGTTTCCAATACCGTTTTCATCGCTCACAAAAGTGAAGTGATTGGTATTATACTGGGCAGGAAACCTGGCATTGCCATATTTGAGATTGGTGAGTTGGGTTACCTGATTAAGCTCTGGCTTATCTCCAAAATCGGTAATGAGAAATACATTGAAACGGTTTTTGCTGGGTATACTGGTATCACCACCTTTTGCCATAGGAGCGGGGCGGTTACTCGAAAAAATAATGCCTGTTTTGTTGGGGAATGATACAAAAGTGGCATCTAGGTCGTCGTAAACGTCATTGGTAATCTGCCGGGCTTTTTCCTTTTCAATATCATAGGTATAGATATCGCTATGTCCATTTTTTACTGCTGATAATAGCAGCGTACGGCTGTCGAGGAAGTAACGGATATCCTGCACCTGATCGAAATCATTTGAAAGATCTACGGTGAATTGTTTGATACGGATTATCACATCGTAAACAAATAGTTTCAACTTTCCTTCATGGGCATAAATCACGGCAATCCTTGTTCCTTTGGGATCCCAGGCCATCATCGGGTAATGCGGATGCATCTCTGTTTCATTGGTACGCACCCCAAATTTCAATATCGTTTTGGTTTCAAAATCGTCGTTAAGAATAACCCTTACAATCCCCTTTTTAAACTGGGTAACCACATAAGAGTTGTTTTTCTTGATGGGGTTTACATTGAAGCGGTAATAATTTAACCGTGGACTGATATCAAACCCATCCACATAATTGCCTTTGGGATAAGGTTTACGTCGGGCAATATCCTTGTAATATTTTTCTTCCTCATATTCCATGAATTCGGCAGTGAGTTCGGAGAATTTCTTCTTTGTGATCTGGATACTGGCTTTATTAAGGTTCTTGTATAAACGGGCGAGGTATAAAAAATAGGTAACGTTTTCTTTTTTATATTTTTCTTCAATAAAAAACCAAAATGCATGCCCGGCCAGTAAGGGTCTGTTATAGGCCAGAGAAGAAAAACGGGTATAATTACCACTTAGCATTTCACTTTTCAAATCATCATCCAATGTTGTACTCCAGTTTTCTCCGAGATAGGCAATATATCCATCCGTAAGCCATTTGGGAAGATCGAGCAGGGTTTGGTTTCCGGCTACTTCGCCGATATCGTCTCCAAAAAGCACATTTTTGGTGATCACATCTGCAATGCCTTGCCTGATCTGCCTTTTCATATTGGCATGATTGGCATCAAAATAAACCAGGAATTTATTATTTACCAGTTGTGTGGTGCCGCCGGTGTTCAGGATGTCGGTCTCTAGGCCAATATTGGTTTGTTGGTAGTCGGTGTAATGGTTATAAACAATGATATTGGCTCTTCGTTGTAAACTGTATTCTGCTTTCAATTCAATATCTGTTAATTCTGCTTCTGCTGTCTGTAACACATATTTGGCCAATTCCTGACCTTCCTCATAAAAATACACATTGAAATTCTTGGTTTGATAATATTGCCATTTGAATTTTTTGTATTGCACCCTGTTTTTACCAAAAGTCACTGCATTCACTTGTGCAAAGCCTGAGGAAACCAATGAAACTAAAAAAACCGAAATGAGAATAATTCTGCTGAACTTTACCATACTAATCTGTTAATCTGGAATACTAAATTACTTGTTTCGCCTTAATCATAAAAATAACAATTTCAAGGGCCATGTTAAAGGTTAAATGCTTTGTTTTCAGTCCGATTCAGGAGAACACCTATATTCTATATAATGAGCACCAGCAGGCGATCATCATTGATCCGGGCTGTTATGATCAAAATGAAAAGAATCAACTTTCAGATTTTATACATATAGAAGGCCTTAAACCTGAACTTTTATTGAATACCCATGGGCATTTAGACCATATTTTCGGGTTGAAATATGTGGCAGAAACTTTTGGACTCATACCACATATCCATCCCAAAGAGCTACCTGTATTGCAATTTGCACCGGTAAGCGGTAAAATGTATGGTTTACCCTTTGACCCTTATGAAGGGGAAATTAAAGAATTGAATGTTGGTAATCCGATACAATTGGGTGAAGATTGGCTGGATCTGTTGTTTTTGCCGGGGCATAGTCGTGGGAGTATCGGGTTTTATTGTGCAGCACAGCATTTTATTATCGGGGGTGATGTGTTGTTTAAAAACAGCATTGGCCGTACCGATCTTCCCGGAGGCGATTTGGAAACTTTGCTGAAAAGTATCAGGGAAAAATTATTGATACTTCCGGGCGAAACCAAAGTTTATAGCGGGCATGGGCCGGTTACAACTATTGAAGAAGAGTTAAAGTCGAATCCTTTTTTAAATGTATAGCTTCAATTTCGTTAACGATAATTTTCAATAGTTACACGATAAGAATATTTTTTACAATAATTGTAAATATCATGAGTACTTTTTATTTTCTTATTGAATGATTGTTTTTAGTATTGTATGCAATGCTTTAAAGTTTAGCATTTGATTTAAAAAATCAATTATGGCCACATTACGATTAGGGGATATTGCCCCCAACTTCAAAGCACTAACTTCTGAAGGTGAACTGGATTTTTATGATTATCTCGGTAATAGCTGGGGCATATTGTTTTCACATCCTGCCGACTTTACTCCTGTATGCACCACTGAATTGGGGGCCACGGCAAAACTGAAAGATGAGTTTACCAGGCGAAATGTAAAAGTTATCGCACTAAGTGTAGATCCTGTTGAAAGCCATATGGAATGGATCAAGGATATCAATGAAACACAAAACACGGTTGTGAACTTCCCGATTATAGCCGATCACAACAGATTAGTTTCAGAATTGTACGACTTTATCCACCCCAATGCAAGTTTAACTGCTACCGTTCGTTCTGTATTGATCGTTGCACCAGATAAAACAATTAAGCTTATCATCACTTACCCCGCATCCACCGGAAGAAATTTCAATGAAATTCTAAGGGTGATTGATAGCCTGCAACTGACCGCAAATTTTCAGGTGGCAACCCCGGCAAATTGGGTATATGGCGATGATGTAGTGATTATTCCTTCAGTGAAAGATGAGGAAATCGGACTAAAATTTCCAAAAGGAGTACAAGAAGTAAAGCCATACCTAAGAATCACTCCTCAACCTGATTTATGATACATTACAAAGTAGCATAATTAGTATCATTCCTTTTTCATTTATAAAATGGACTGGCACAATTCCACCAACACCCCATTCGTTCCTTTCGGGTGTAAAAAACATACCAGTTTATTGTCGGCTCCTTTTTTGGGTTCTTCATTCAATAAAACAAATCCATCTTCCATCAAACGTTTCAT
The DNA here is from genome assembly GCA_026391525.1 of Sphingobacteriales bacterium. Classification (GTDB taxonomy): domain Bacteria; phylum Bacteroidota; class Bacteroidia; order Chitinophagales; family Chitinophagaceae; genus Ferruginibacter. The sequence continues at coordinate 24,466 of JAPLEF010000174.1, read as the reverse complement.
TTCTGCCCTGATATCGGTCACTTCAAAGGCAATATGATGGATGCCTTCCCCTTTCTTTTCAATAAATCTTGCTATTACCCCATCCTCTGTACTGCTCTCCAGCAATTCAATTTTAGCTTCACCGGTTTGAAAAAAAGCAGTATTCACCTTTTCAGTTTCAACAGATTCTGTTTTGTAGCATATCGTGTTTAACAGCTTTTCATAAATCGGGATGGCCGTTTCGAGTTTTTTTACAGCAATGCCGATATGTTCAACGTGTTGCATATGAATGAGTTGGTTTTTTTGGGTGTGGGTATTTACGAAATACGTTAAATCCTGACAAAGGCTTTCAAATCACTATAAAAGTAAAACCTTTTACAGTAATTTTGCGTTATAGAATTACTTAAAAGAAAGATATTATATGCTCAATTTGCCGATTTATTTAGATAATAATTCCACGACACCAATGGACCCTCGTGTTTTGGAAGCAATGACCCCATACTTTTTAAAGCATTTTGGTAACGCAGCCAGCCGTAACCATCCATTTGGCTGGGAAGCTGAAGAAGCAGTGGACTATGCAAGGGAACAAGTAGCCCGGCTTATAGGAGCCGACCCTAAGGAAATTATTTTTACCTCCGGTGCCACTGAAGCAGATAATCTTGGCATCAAAGGGGTTTATGAAATGTACGCCGGGAAAGGAAATCATATCATCACCGCAACAACCGAACATAAGGCGGTTTTAGATACTTGCAAGCATATTGAAAAATCGGGCGGAGAAGTCACCTATTTGCAAGTACAACCCGATGGTCTCATCGACTTAAAGGAATTAGAAGCGGCTATTCGACCAACTACGATCCTGATTGCCATCATGTATGCCAATAATGAAATTGGCACGGTGATGCCTATCCGCGAAATCAGTGCCATCGCCCGTAAACATGGGGTATTGCTTTTCACAGATGCCACTCAAGCCGTAGGGAAAATTCCGGTTGACGTGAATAAAGACGGAATCGACCTGATGGCTTTTACGGCACATAAAATGTACGGACCAAAAGGTGTTGGCGCTTTATATGTTAGAAGAAAAAATCCCAGGGTTAAAGTAACCGCTCAGATGGATGGTGGCGGCCACGAACGTGGCATGAGAAGCGGAACTTTGAATGTGCCCGGTATCGTAGGATTCGGAAAGGCCTGCGAATTGTGCATGCTCGATATGGAAGAAGATACCAAACGCATCAGCAAACTGCGCGATCATTTGGAAAAAGAATTGTTGAAACTGGAAGAAGCTTATGTAAATGGCAGCCGCGAGCATCGTTTGCCTCATGTTGCTAATATTTCTTTCAAGCACGTGGAAGGCGAAGGTTTACTGATGGGCTTTAATAAGAATATCGCTTTAAGTTCAGGTTCGGCCTGTACTTCAGCATCCTTAGAACCCAGTTATGTATTGAAAGCATTGGGTTTGGGCGATGATCTGGCTCATAGCTCTTTGCGATTTGGCTTGAGCCGTTTTACTACTGAAGAAGAAATTGATTATACCATCAAGGCCATCAGTGAAACCGTTCTGAAACTGAGAGAAATGAGTCCGCTTTGGGAAATGTATAAAGAAGGCATAGATTTGAATTCAATAGAATGGGCAGCTCATTAATAGAAAATCAATTTACAATAACATAAAACAATAAATAAATCATCATGGCATACTCAGAAAAAGTGATTGATCACTATCAAAATCCAAAGAATGTGGGTACGCTCGACAAGTTGAGCAAGAGCGTTGGAACCGGTTTGGTTGGTGCGCCCGAATGCGGTGATGTAATGCGTTTACAAATTGAAGTAGATCACAATACCGGTATGATCACCGATGCCAAGTTCAAGACTTTCGGTTGCGGATCTGCAATCGCTTCTTCGTCATTGGCTACAGAATGGCTGAAGGGAAAAAGCGTAGATGATGCCCTGAAAATCGACAACATGGCGATTGTGGAAGAACTCAACCTTCCACCGGTAAAGATCCACTGCTCCGTTCTGGCCGAGGATGCCATCAAAGCGGCTATCAATGATTACCGTGAAAAGAACGGCATGGAAAAAATCAAGTTTGAAGAAAGCGTGGTACATTAATCAGGTAATACAAAAAGGATTTGCAGTATGGTTGCAACAGATAATAGCATATACATCAGTGATAAAGCGAAGGAAAAAGTTTTGCAACTGATGAAAGATGCAGGAGTGGAAAATGATGCCAGTTATTTTCTTCGTGTAGGAGTTGTAGGTGGTGGTTGTAGCGGGCTAAGCTACAAACTCGATTTCGATAACGAAGTAAAGCCGATGGATCAGGTTTTTGAAGATAAGGGTTTGAAGATAGTTACCGATTTGAAGAGCTTTCTTTATCTCGTTAATACCGAACTCGAATTCAGCGACGGTCTCAACGGAAAAGGTTTTTATTTCAACAATCCCAATGCGAGCAGGAGTTGTGGCTGCGGCGAAAGTTTTGCAGTGTAAAAAATGTAAAATAGTAATTAAGCCCCGGAATTTTCCGGGGTTTTTATTTTACTGCATGGCAATATTTTCAGCCGGCAGAAAACTATTTTTTCATCGGGAACCGTAAGAAAAAATAATAAGGAACAGCATTCACAAGCACCGGCGGCCATCTATACACCTGATTCTCGTAAAAAATAATACCGGGTACAACCCCTTTTTTCAAATCTGCAACATAATATCCTTTTTGGCTTCCCGGAACCACTGAAAGTAGGTTGCCGGCTGCATCATAATATTTACTGGTATTGTTAGAACTGTAATAAAGATCACCAAACATCAGCGAACCGCTTTCTGGTGCAACAATACCGAGGTATCGGTTGCTATAGGTTTCAGAACCGAAGGGCTCTTGTACCTGAAGGCCATTCATCATGATCGATTTCTTATCGAAATAAAATAATTGGTTCTTGGCATACACGACGTAACTGGCAGGAGTGGCCTGGTATTGGCCAAGGTATAGTTTATAATGCCCCTTTGCAGGAATTTGAAAGCTGATGTTGCCTTCACTGTTTTCTTTTCGGATGAAACGGTTATCAAGGAAAAGATAGTCAGCAGATTCCACTCCAACGATACCGAATTTTTCATTATCAGTTTTCGCCTGGCTACTGCCTGTTTGAAAACGGATGCGCAACGTACCAGGTTTGTTGCAATAAAACGATAACGGATAAACGAAGTTTCCAAAAGCTTTTTCATCCATGGTTTTGATCCGGAAACTGTCTGCTGCGTATGGTAAGAGTTGATCAAAACGGGCATCTTCCAATGCAGGTTCCTCATGTGCCTGTGATCCGTATTTGTTGTACATCGCCTTGAATTCATTGCGTATCAGTATAGGGATATTCACTTGTATGTTTGCGATATGCGGTTGTGTTTGATATTGCCATTTACCTCTTTCCGATTCCGCCATCCATTGGATGAGCATATCGTTCAGTTGGGTATTGTGAAAAATCCGGGTAGGATACAATTGCCAGGTGTAGGTAAGTAAGGCTTCCACTTTTTTGGTTTTGAGTGTTGCATCTTTGGCGAATGCCGCCTGGCTGCTGAGTTCGGCAAACAATTCAAAATATTTGCAGAGATAAACGGTATAGCCTTTTAATTCCTCTATTCTTTTTTTCACTGCTTCAGAAATGCCGCTTGTATTTTCGGCTGCATCAAGCCAGTTCACAAAATTGCCCAATTCATCCGGATAGAAGGAAGGCCTGTCGTAATTCGTTTGTAAATGCACCGGACTGAAATACCAGGCTTTTAATAATTTTTCAATGGGAATGGCAGCTTGCTCAAAATTCAGCTGGCAGTACTCCGACAATATTTTTTCAGGATCATTGTAGGGATCAGCCAGGAATTTTAAGATTAGATATTGTTGTACGCCTGTTGCAAACTTTGAAAATGATGTTTCATAAAGCAGGCCGTCAATTTTTAATTTTTTTAGAAACTGCAGATAATCATGGTAACGGTTCATGTCGTAAAACGGCATATCGTATGCCCATACTCCGATATTCAGGTAATCGTACTGACTGATATTGCTGTGTTTTTTGCGCCAGCGCTGCATCAGTTCTGCTGCCGTACTGGCCGATTGGAATGCAGTAGGAACAACCATCACATGCACATTGGGTTCAATTTTAAGATGTGGGGTATCTGCCCTTTCGGTATAAGCCATGGTGCCCACACCGGCACGGGCATCCACCTTTTTAATTTTTTTCGCCGCCTGGTTGCTGATGCTGAACATCTGGTCGGATACGGTGGGGAATGCTTTTTCACATTCCGGAGTATGGCAATAATTCAATCCGTCTCCGGCATCAACGGTGGGGTATTTTTTAAATGGGAGGAAATCGGGGTCTGTTTTCTTTCGTTTTTCAAACTCATCTATTATCCAGTTGGTAAACAGGTTTACACCGGGCTGGTAAGTGGGGTCGAGTTTTCCGGTTTGGTTGTACTGGCGTTTGCCATCAACTGGCGCGAGGATGGCCGGATCTTTTTCTATCTCGGCTTTGTGAACCATATTGAAGTATTCGCCGATATGGCCATCAACACCCAGGTAATCGCAACCCATCCTGTTGCGTTGCTGCCATAAATACCAATCTGCAAGCATGGTCTTGTTTTCATCTAACCCCTTGATAGGGTAAATGCCACCGCTGGCAGCCATCATACGCATGCGGAAAGCAGGGGCATAAATTTTCGTTTCTGCTTTGCCGTTATAAAGGGTTTTGAGTTTTGGAATATGTATCCATTCTTCTCCGGGCAAAGAAAAATGAAAGTTTTTTTCCTCCAACCAGCTGTATAAGGCGTAGGAAAGTCCGGTGGCATACTTTGCCGAAAAACGAATAAATGTTTTTCCATCCGTTTCCATTTTACCGGCTTCCTGGCTTTCGTTGGTAAAATTGGGGTTTAATAAAAAGCTGATACTGGTAGCCTTTGAAGCAGCATTCATCTGAACTTGAAATTTCTCACCAGTTGCCTTTTCCAGCAAAGAAGCAAGGTCTTCTGCCAATAACCGGGGATCAAACCTGCCCCAATATGTTCCTTTAAGAGCTTCCGGCATGATCACCGCAGGGTAAGTAATTGTTGTTTGTGCTGAAAGCCGTATACAAAGCGAAGTGATGATCATCAGTAATGATAATCTGGTAATTTTTGGGAAACCGGTTTTCATATCTTGAATTGAAAAATAAAGATAGGGGGTTGGGGGATAGGTTGATCAGGGATTGGGAATTTGTAAAACAGTGATTAGGCTTCTAATTTTCCTTTTGCAATACATTTCTTTTTCACAAAAAAATCCCCCAATAATGGGGGATACAGTTTGTTTTGGTAAAACCTTAAAATCAACCCCGACTGTCAGGAACGGGTGCTGAATAGAATCGAAATCAGTAGTTAGTTTTGGTAAACGCTGCTATGCAACAGGGGGAAGACAGCCGCTTTTTCTATTTTGCTGCATCAGAAATAAAAAAAAGCAGGCCATTTGGCCAAATCAGCCGTATTCGCCTGTTAAATAGTAAATTGCAGCATCAATTTCAACTATGTGGAGCATTTGCCGGAAGGAATTTAACCAGTTTTTCAGCAACCTAACAGGTTATATTGCTATTGTTTTATTCCTGCTCGTGAACGGTTTATTCCTTTTTATTTTTGAAGAAAGCAGTATCCTGGTTTTCGGATATGCCAGTTTGGATAAGTTTTTCTCCCTCGCCCCCTGGGTGCTCCTTTTTCTGGTTCCTGCCATCAGTATGCGCAGTTTTTCAGATGAATACAAAAGCGGCACTTTCGAAACCCTTCGCACCAAACCTTTAACGGCCTGGCAAATCACGTTGGGGAAATACCTGGCCATCCTCTTTATCATCCTGTTGGTAATCGTCCCCACTTTTATTTATGTATTCAGCATCAAAACTTTGAGTGCCAGCGGAGTCATCGATTCAGGTGGTATCGCGGGAAGCTACCTCGGACTATTTTTACTGAGTGCCGTTTTTGCAGCCATCAGTTTGTGCTGCAGCAGTTTTACCGGAAATGCTGTTCTGTCATTCCTGATCAGTATCGCTGCCTGTTTAACCTTGTATGTAGGATTCAATGCCTTAAGTAAGCTACCGGCATTTGCAGGAACCACCGATTATTATCTAGAAATGCTGGGAATTGATTTTCATTACCAAAGCATCAGCAGAGGAGTATTGGATACCCGCGATCTGGTGTATTTTTTCAGTCTTATCTACCTTTCCCTTTTGATCACCGTAAAAAATATTCAACAGCGTTAATGGCCGGCAAAAAACTCATAACGAAAAAAGGCTGGTGGCTGATACCGGTGTTGCTGCTACTCGTTGCTATCAATTGGGCCGCTTCCAACTGGCATGCAAGGGTAGACCTCACCGATGAAAAACGCTTCACCTTAAGTGAGCCGACCAAAAAATTACTCCGGAAGCTGGATGCTCCTGTTAAAATAGATGTGCTGCTGAAAGGCGATTATCCCAGCGGATTCAGAAAATTGGCAGAAGCCAGCAAAGACATCCTCAGTGAGTGCAAAGAGATTGCCGGAAACAAGCTCCAATTCCGATTCCTCTCGCCCGATGAACAGGTGGAAGGCAGCACTTCCACTTATGCCGATACGGTTAATGCGATGGGATTTTTCCCTATCAACCTCACTTCGCAGGTAAAAGCCGGACAACAACAACAGTTCGTTTATCCTGTAGCGTTACTTCATTACAAGGATCAAACCATACCGATAGAATTATATAAAGGTAAAACCCCATTGATCAGCTTCCAGGAACTAAACAGTGCGGAAGCCATGCTGGAATACCAGTTTGCAAAAGCCATCGATGCGGTTACCAGAAAAGAAATGCCCATTGTTGCTTATGCTACCGGTAACGGAGAGCCGATGGGTTACAATACCTACGACCTTGTAGAGAATGCATTGAAACCGAATTTCAGGTTTTTCAGTTTCGATCTTTTAAACCAGCCTTTCATACCGGAAGATTTTTCTGCTTTGATTATGGTGAAACCTTCCTTGTCGTTTACCGATGAAGAAAAACTCAAACTCGACCAATATGTGATGAGAGGCGGGAAACTCCTGCTATTTATCGACCGTCTCAATGCAGAGATGGATAGCCTGCAACAGAAAAATGAAGTGGTTGCTTATGAGCGTGACCTCAAATTGAACGACCTGATTTTCCGTTATGGAGCGAGGATCAATCCGGATTTGCTGATGGATCTGCAATGCGACTACCTTCCTTTTGATGTAAATGGTAATGGACAGTTTGAGTTGTTACCCTGGAATTACTTTCCGGTATTCGAATCTGCTTCCAATCATCCCATCAATAAGAATCTCGGGTTCGTATCGGGCCAGTTTGTAAATACCATCGATACTACCGAGGCAGAAGGTATCCGCAAAACCGTTTTATTAAGATCTTCAGTGAATGCCCGTAAGATTGGTGCACCGGCACTTATCAGCGGAAGGGAGAATGTAACCGCACCCGAAAGCGAAAAATTCCGCACCGCAAACCTGATTGCAGGCGTTTTACTGGAAGGCAAATTCAATTCTTTTTTTGCCAACCGCTTGTCGAAAGCCATGAACGATTCGTTGCAAGCATATGATTATGGATTTATTCCCAAATGTGTGGAAGATAATAAAATGGTGATTGTTGGTGATGGCGATATCCTGCTCAATGCAGTAGTAAAAGGCAATCAGCCTATTGCCATGGGGATGAATCCGTTCACCTTTGGTTCACAAAGGGAATTTCCATTTGCCAATCGCGAGTTTCTATTGAATACGCTGGAATATTTGGTAAACAATAACGGACTCGCAGAAGCGAAATCAAAAGATTATGTGGCTCGTTTGCTCGATAGTAAGAAAGTAGAGACCGAAAAAATAAAATGGCAAATCATCAACATCGCTGTACCGGTTTTATTACTCATCTGTTTTGCACTCCTTTTTCAATGGATGCGTAAACGCAAATACAGCAAACCCTAACAAATGAATACAACACAAATCATATATCTGGTTTTTTCTGTGGTTATTTTTCTGGCATTGATTCTCGACCTGGGATTGCTCAGTAAGAAGAACCAGGTAGTTAGTTTAAAGAGCGCTTTGATTCAAACCATTTTCTGGGTTGCCCTTGCGATGGGATTTTTCGTTTTCATGTGGATAGAACGTGATTCTAAAGTAGCGCTGGAATACCTCAGTGCTTATCTGATGGAATGGAGCCTGAGCATCGACAATATATTTGTGTTCATCCTGATTTTTTCCTCCTTCAATGTAAAAGAACAATATTACGGAAGGGTTTTGTTGATCGGTATTTTGATGGCAATCGTATTCCGTATCATTTTCATAACTGTTGGCGTTGCGTTGGTGGATCGTTTTCATTGGGTGTTATATATTTTCGGCGTTTTTTTATTGTATACCGGATATCATATGTTTACCAGTACAGACGATGAGGAATTTGATCCGCATGATACCAAAGTATACCGTTTTCTAAAAAAGTATCTGCCTCTGGCATCTCATGATGGCAAAGGGAAGTACATCATCAATGAAAATGGAAAAACCATGTATAGCACTTTGTTTGTTGTAGTGGTGTTGCTGGCGTTCATCGACCTTGTTTTTGCATTGGATTCAATCCCCGCAGTGATGGGCATCTCGCGCGATAAGATGGTGATCTATACATCGAATATTTTTGCAGTATTGGGGTTGAGGAGTTTGTTTTTCCTCTTACGCGGGGCTGTTTCTAAGTTTGATTATCTCCAGCAAGGGATAGCCATTGTGCTTGTGTTTATTGGTATTAAAATGCTGGCAGAACATTGGATCAACCAATGGATAGATAAGGGTACTCAGGTTTTGCTGTCTCTTGCCATTATCATTGTTTGTATAACCGGTTCCATCTTTTATTCGATGTACCATCAGAAAAAGGGTTCCCCAAAGGATGTTCATCCTTCTTAAACTTTTTAATGCAGATAGATTGACTTTTCCCATTTCACATATAGCAGCTATTATCGGTGCAAATGTATCATTAGCTGATCCTGACCATCAGATTGAATTCTTGCTTACCGACAGCCGCAAGCTGCTTGTTCCTAACAGCAGTTTGTTTTTTGCCCTGCCGGGCCCTGTACGCAAAGGAACCTCGTATATCAGCGATTTGTACCGTTTGGGAGTAAGGCATTATGTTATTCAGGAATTAGCAAATGATGAATGGCAAGCTAATTATAAGGATGCAGTTTTCTTAAGCGTGCCTGATGTATTGCTCGCCCTTCAACAAATTGCTGCAGCACACCGGAAGCAATTCCGTTATCCGGTTATCGGTATTACGGGCAGTAATGGTAAAACAATGATCAAAGAATGGTTATACCAGTTGCTTAGCCAGGATGAGCATATCGTAAGAAGTCCGAAAAGTTATAATTCGCAGGTGGGTGTACCGCTTAGTGTTTGGCAGATGAATGCCAACCATACGCTGGGTATTTTTGAAGCAGGCATCTCTTTACGGGGCGAAATGGAAAAGTTGCAACCCATCATCCTTCCTACTATTGGTGTGCTTGGATTCATGGGCGATGCGCATGCCGAAGGATTTGATAACATGAAGGAAAAAATCAGGGAGAAACTAAAATTGTTTACAGGATGCAAGATATTATTGTATAATGTTGATCAAACTTTAACTGCTGAAGTAGTAAATGAATTCCTTCAACATCATCCGGGAGTAAAACCTTTTTGCTGGAGTAGGGTTGCTCAAGCTGATTTGAGTGTGGGAAACATCACGAAAAAGGATAAAGGTTCGATTATTCATTGCCGTTACGATAACCTTGATTTTGATTTTTACATCCCTTTTATGGATGAGGCTTCCATCTTCAATTCCATCACCTGTTGTGCCGTAATGCTCGCCATGCAAGTGCCAGCTACAACTATAGCCGTGAGGATGAATGCACTGCAGCCGGTTGAGATGCGCCTCGAACTTCGTCAGGGCATCCATCAATGTGCACTGATCAACGACACGTATAATGCCGATCTTGATTCATTGGCCATTGCACTCGATTTTCTCTTGCAACAGCAACAACACAACAGGCGTACCCTGATTCTTAGCGACCTGATGCAATCCGCTTTACCAAACAAGGAGCTCTATCCGAAGATCGCTTCCATTTTGGCCACCAAAAAGCTATTCCGGTTCATTGGTATCGGGCCTGCGATGATGGAATATTCATCCTGTTTTGCTTCATTGGCACAAACCCATTTTTTCCCGGATACGGATGCCTTTCTACAACAGATGCACCAGTTTCATTTTCATGAAGAAACCATATTGCTGAAAGGGGCCAGGCGTTTCACCTTCGAAAAGATCAGCAGGGTATTGGAACAGAAAATCCATGAAACGGTTTTAGAAATCAATCTCAATGCCCTTCGTTATAACCTTAAATTATACCGGCAACAGTTGAAACCGGATGTGAAAATGATGGCCATGGTGAAAGCGTTCAGTTATGGAAGCGGAAGTCATGAAATCGCCAGCCTGCTGCAACATGATGGTGCCGATTATCTGGCCGTAGCTTATGCCGATGAAGGGGTAGACCTTCGTAAAGCCGGAATTCGTTTACCCATTATGGTGATGAACAGTACCTCAGGTGGTTTCAATAATTTATTGCAGTACGATCTTGAACCTGAACTCTATTCTTTTCAGCTATTGGAATCGTTCCTGTATTTCCTGCGGCAGCAGAATATCAGCAATTATCCCGTTCATATCAAACTGGATACGGGTATGCACCGTTTGGGTTTTCTGATGGAAGATATGCCCGCACTTTGCAACCTGTTGAAGCAACAACAGACTTTTTCCATAAAATCTGTATTTACCCATCTGGCAGGAAGTGAAAACCCGCTTCATGATGACTTTACAGCAAAGCAGGCTGCAGATTTTAGAAAGATGGCTGATGAACTCGAAAGGGTTTTGGGCTATTCTTTCATCCGGCATATGGCCAACACCTCAGCCATTCACCGGCATCCGGGATTACAGGAAGATATGGTAAGGTTAGGAATCGGGCTGTATGGTGTAGATCCAGCCCTTGCCTTACAGAATGTAACCAGCTTACGAACTACCATTGCCCAGATAAAAAAAGTGAAATCAGGCGATACGGTAGGATACGGCCGAAAAGGAGTGTTAACCCATGATGCAGAAATTGCTACAGTGCGAATTGGTTATGCGGATGGTTATCCGAGGATATTGGGAAATGGAAAGGGTAAGATGCTGGTAAACGGACATTTGGCGCCGGTAATCGGGAATGTTTGTATGGATATGACCATGCTGGATGTTACCGGTATGGCGGCAGAAGAAGGAGGAGATGTGCTGGTTTTTGGCCAGGAACTTCCGGTTTCATTGTTAGCAGCGTGGGCAGAAACGATTCCATACGAGATGCTCACCAATATCTCTCAAAGAGTAAAAAGGGTATATTATGAGTGTTGATGAATCGAATAATCCGTTTGATCTATAATAAATATTGTTAAAGCCGGTTCTGCAGCAACTGCAAAAGCCAATAAACTTATCTTTGTTAACAGCATTATGAAAAAAATCCATATAGTTATAATCGTTTTATTGATATTGATTGCTGATCAGGCGTTGAAATTATACGTTAAAACAACTTTTCCGTTGAATACTTCCCGCGCTGTTGCGGGAAACTGGTTTTATTTATATTTTGTAGAAAACCCCGGGATGGCTTATGGCTGGAAGTTCGGAGGCAATTGGGGTAAGATGGCGCTTACCATATTCAGGATGGGTGCGGTGGTTTTTGGAACCTGGTACCTGGGCATGATCATCCGAAAGAAATACCACAATGGTTTTATTTTTTGTGCCGCACTGGTTTATGCAGGTGCCATCGGGAACCTGATTGATTCCTGTTTTTATGGTTTAATTTTTGATAAAGGGATGGTATTCGATTCGCAATTGAAAGAATATCTGGGCTACAGCGGTTTGGCAACATATCATTCACCGGGTTATGCTTCTTTTTTGCATGGCAATGTGGTGGATATGCTTTATTTTCCATTGATCAGAGGGCATTTTCCATCCTGGTTCCCATTTTGGGGAGGAGAGGATTTTGAATTTTTCAGGCCTATTTTTAATTTGGCAGATGCAGCCATCAGTGGTGGTATAATCAGCATTTTGATATTTCAGAAAAAATTCTTCAAGCAGCAACTCGAAGAAAAAAAGCATCAAACGATAGAAACTAAAGCTTTGGTGGATGATGCCACACAGGTTTTTTAATATACGTTTCATAGATAAAGTAAAAGTCATGAAAAACATTCTGTACAGCGCTTTTTTACTGGCAGCAGGAATCTTCTTCGTATCCTGTCAGAAGGAACTAAATTTCGATCTTAACGGTATTTCGAAAGGAACTTTGAAAGCGGATAGCGCTACCAACTGCCTGCCGAGTACGGTGAATGGGGTATACAAGGCGGATTCTACTTTAGGTGCCGAAAATTATATCGATGTTCAGGTTGATGTTGATCTTACCGGGGCGTATATCATTTCTTCTGATACGGTAAACGGTTATGTGTTTAAAGGCACAGGAAATTTCGGCAACACCGGTTTGAATACCGTAAGGCTGTATGGAAGTGGAAAACCGCTTTTGCAAGGGGTTAATACCTTCATTGTTCGTTACGACAGCAGTTTTTGTTTGATTGATGTAAATGTAATAGCAGGCAATGCACCGCCTGATGCTGTATATACTTTTGGAGGAGCAGGGGGAACCTGCACCGGAAGCAGTTCGTCTGGCACTTATATGGCTTCACTGCCCACAACAGCAACCAATACGGTTACAGTTAGTGTTACCGTTACATCACCGGGAGCCTATTCTATCAGTACAACCGCATTGAATGGCGTAAGCTTTTCCGGTACGGGAACATTTACGACCGCATCTACAACAGCAACACTAACGGCAACGGGTACCCCTTTAGCAGCCGGTACGTTCAATTATCCGGTAACCGGAAGTGGCAGCACCTGTAGTTTTTCGGTTACTTATGTCGCTTCTGCTGGTCCGGCCACATTCACCCTGGGCGGTGCTCCGGCTTCCTGCACGGGAGCGGTGATTGGAGGAAATTATGTAGCAGGAACACCGGCAAATACTTCCAATACCGCCACCATTAATATCAATGTAACCAATGCCGGAATTTGTACGGTAAGTTCACCGGTTGTGAATGGAATTTCTTTTTCAGGATCTGCCTTGTTTACTACCACTGGCCCGCAAACACTGGTACTTTATGCCAGTGGTACAGGCTCGGCACCGGGGTCATTTAATTTTCCCCTAACCGGCTCCGGTAGTACCTGCACCGTTGCGATACCATTCAGCGGGGCGCCTACCGATTTTATCAATTGTAAGATTGATGGCGTTTATACCGAATTCAATGTGAACGCCACTGCCGGATTGGATAACGGTACAGGATTCCCTATCTTAAGCATCGATGGCAGTACTTTAAGCACCAGTACAAACCCATCTATCAGTTTGGGCATCACCAAATTATCGGGTGGCAGTATCACTGCAGGTACTTATACCGTAAACCAGATTTTAGGTGGGATTTTAGTAAATGCAGATTACTTTGATGCAGCATCAACAAATTTCTTCATGGGGTCCGACCCGTTGAACCAATCTCAGAATCCGGCTTTCACCATCACCGTTAGCAGTATCACCGGTACCAGGGTAGTAGGTACTTTTTCCGGACCGGTGAAAGAAAACAATGGCCAGGGCCCTGCCGGTAAGAATATTACAGAGGGATTGTTTAATGTACCGATTCAGTAGGGGGGTGTTGGTTTGATGTTGATAGTTTAGAGTTTATAGTTTGAGGTTTGTAGTTTTCAGATGATTGGTAAATAGGTTTTACAATCAATCTTGTAGTAAAATAATCATCTCTTTAAACGAAAGAGAAATTCTATTGATCAGCATTCCCAATGCTTTAGTGTAAATTATTTTATGGCTGAATATTAATTCAGACAAATATTGATATTCTTTTCTTAATACTGACGGAAAAATGCGAAATGATAAATTGAAACCATGGCCGGCATTTAGCTAACCATGGCTTCAACAATATATCTATCTTTTTGGAGGGAAAGTTTCTACAGTTACCACTTTGATTTTACCTGTAAACTTATTATCTCTTTCCTTATAATCTTCTGATACCGGTGTTTCATGATCGGCGCCTACGTTCCAGCCTTCATCGGCTGAGTAACCGAAGGGTTGTGTCACCGGGATGTAGCCTTCTGCTACTTTTACATCATCTACATATAAAAAGCATTTTCCTCCTGAACCGGGCTTAAATGCATCGATCATAAACTCATACTTTAAAATGTGTTTTCCGGGAGTTATTGCATTTGCAGAAGCTATGTTTGTTCTTTTTTGTCCAAACCAGTTATACTCATGATGTAATTTTCCGGCTTTCATGTACATGGTCCAGCCACCAAATCGACCTGCTTGGGCAATGATTACACCATTAGTGTTGGCATTCGATAATTCCACATCTGCTGTAATGGTATAATTGCGCGTCTTTACATTGATGGCTGCAAATTCGGATACGCTCATGCCATCATACAAATTCAGTTTGGTACGTGGGCCCATCAGATCGGGGCGCCCGGCAATCCTTGCATCAAAACGTTCATAATTCCTGTCATCAATGGGCAGCACATTGTATTTTACCGCTTCTTTCAAAAACAGTTCCTGAAGTTCTTTCAATTTTGCCGGATTAGATGCAGCTAAATCATTGGCTTCTGAAAAATCTTGATTCACATTATACAACTGCCATACATCTTTATCAAGGGTATTAAAAGCGGCTGAACTCCATGGTGATTTATGGATGGTTCTGGCTACCCAGCCATCCTGATAAATGGCGCGGTTTCCAAACATTTCAAAATACTGGGTGGTATGTTTGGTTGGGGCTTTTGCATCATTAAATGAATACAGCATGCTGGTTCCTTCAATCGGTCTTTGTTCTATACCATTAACCGTTTTCGGGGCAGGTATATTACACGCTTCGTAAACCGTTGGTGCAATATCAATAGCATGGGTGAATTGGTTGCGGATTTCATTTTTGGTTTTGATGCCATTGGGCCAATGCACCACTACGCCATTACGAACGCCACCAAAATCGGATGCCATTTGTTTGGTATAGGCAAAAGGTGCATCTGTAGCAACTGCCCAGGGAACTGCAAAATGCGGGTAAGTCATAGGGCCACCCCAGTCGTCTATGTGTTTATATACATCTTCAAATCTTTCCAGCATGCCGTTTAATCCCACCAACTCATTAAAACAGCCATTCATGCCGCCTTCGGCACTGGATCCATTATCGCCTACGATATAAAAAACAAGGGTGTTATCTAATTTACCCATTTCTTTCAGTGCATCAATCAGTCTGCCAATTTCGTAATCGGTATATTCTGCAAAACCGGCATAGGCTTCCATTTGACGGGCAAATAATTGTTTCGCTTTTGGCGATAAGGTATCCCAGTTGGGTAAATCGGCAGGTTTTGGAGCCAGTTTGGTTCCTGCAGGTACAATGCCCATTTTTATCTGGCGGGCAAGTGTTTGTTCTCTTAATTTATCCCAACCCATATCAAATTTGCCTTTGTATTTATCAATCCACTCTTTCGGTGCATGATGTGGGGCATGGGTAGCTCCAGTTGCGAAATAAGTGAAGAAGGGCTTATCAGGAGTTAAGGTTTGTTGCGTCTGGATCCAGTTGATGGCACGGTCGGTCATATCAGCCGTGAAATGGTAATTGGGGGTATTAGGAGTTTCCACTTCGGTTACCCCATCGTAAATTTTTGGTGCCCATTGATTGGTTTCGCCACCAAGGAAACCATAAAACTTATCGAAGCCTGAACGGGTAGGCCAGCGGTCGAACGGACCGGAAACAGAAACCTCCCATGGGGCAGTTTCGTGGTATTTTCCAAATGCAGCTGTACTGTAGCCATTCTGGCGCAGCACTTCGGCCATTGGCGTAATGGTTTGCGGACGAACACCCGTGTTGCCCGGAAAAGCGGTTGCCATTTCCATGATGGCACCGGCATTGTTGCTGTGGTGATTATACCCGGTTAGGATGGCGGTACGAGTGGGCGAACAAAGAGCTGTAGTATTGAAATTATTATACCGTACACCCTGAGATGCCAATTTATCGAGAACGGGTTCGTTGATAGGGCCACCAAAAGCGCTGGCAGCACCAAATCCCTGATCGTCTATTAATATTACCAATACATTAGGTGCACCTTTTGGAGCTTTTACTTCAAAACGTGCCGGGGCTTTTGCATTGCGCGCATCCAATACATTGGATGCCGGATAATACGTTTCGCGGATTGGCAATGAGTTTCGGTCAACATTTTCCGCCGTTGGTTGCTGTGCAAAAGAGTTCAATGACCATAAAGTAATCAGTGCTACAAAAATGTGTTGCTTCAATTTCATAAATTTTATTTTCATGATTTAGTATAAAAACGTACGGTTGCATCCTGATAAACATCCAGGTACAACCGTAGTAAAAAATTCTTTTTATTTCTTCAGCGGAAATGTTTCCACAGTTACTTTATGGATCTTGCCTGTGAATTTTTCTTTCTTTGCATAAGCAGGATTTACCGGTGTGTTTTCATCGGTTCCTACATCGGCCGATTCGTCAATGCCAAAAGTATTGCTGTTTGTCTTTGCAATCTTTCCTTCACCAATTTTATTGCCATCCATGCTAATGGTTGCCATTCCGCCGCCACCACGGCCACCTTCATAAGCGAAATCAACTTTAATGGTATGCTTGCCTGGGGTCACTTTTTGTGAGGATGAAACGGAATACATTTCCAGCCCTACCCAATTATAAAAGTAAGTGGGCATTCCATCTTTCATATAAAATGACCATCCGCCAAAATCTCCACCCTGGCAAATGATTACCCCGTTTGCATTGGCCGGCACCTCTACATCTGCAGTAATGGCAAGTGAAGCATTTTTGAGATTGATAAACGCATTCTCCGGTATTCCTTTTGCACCTTCATATAGCGTTAGTTTGGTTTTTCCATTCATCAAATCTGGCCGGCCGGCAATTTTCGCATCAAATCGTTCGATGGTGCGGTCATCAATGGGCAGCACATTATATTTTACCGCCTCATCCATAAATTTTTTCTTAAGCTCTTCGAGCTTTTCCGGATTTTTAGCGGCAAGGTTATTGGCCTGACTAAAATCTTCATTCACGTTATACAATTCCCAAATATCTTCTTTCAAACCTCGTCTTGGCTGTGCTTCCCATGGTGCTTTGTGTATGGTACCGGCAAACCAGCCATCCTGATAAATAGCACGGTTACCGGCTATTTCAAAATATTGGGTTTTGCGTGTATCCGGATCTTTTGCATTGTCGAAAGTATACTTCATGCTCACCCCTTCCATTGGACGCTGTTCAATACCATAAACCGTTTTTGGTGCGGGTACTCCTGCACATTCATAAATGGTGGGGGCTATATCAATCACATGATGAAACTGTGAACGTACTTCATTTTTCGATTTGATGCCGGCGGGCCAATGCATCACCATTCCATTCCTTGTGCCGCCAAAGTTGGAAGCCACCTGTTTGGTCCAGGTGAAAGGTGTGTTGCCGGCCACTGCCCAACCTGCAGCAAAATGATTGTAAGTGTGCTCAGTTCCCAACTCATCAAACTTGCTCATTTGCATATCAAGCGTTTCCTCTACGCCATTGAAATAAGTGTTTTCATTGAACATACCAATCATGCCTCCTTCGGCGCTTGACCCGTTATCGCCTACTATATAAATAAACACCGTGTTATCCATTTCACCTCTTGCTTCAAGCGCATCCACAAGCCTTCCAACCTGTGCATCTGTATGCTCTGCAAATCCGGCAAATACTTCCATTTGTCTTTCAAATAATTTTTTCTCATCGGGTGTAAGCTTGTCCCAGTCTTTAATGGCCTCAGGTTTAGCAGCCAGCACTGTATTTGCCGGTACTACGCCCAATTTCTTTTGCCTTTCCAACGTTTCTGCACGCAGCTTATCCCATCCCTGCGAGAATTTTCCTTTGTATTTATCGGAATATGCTTTTGGAGCATGATGCGGAGCATGTGTTGCACCAGTTGCGAAATACATGTAAAAGGGTTTTTCCGGTGTGAGCGATTGTTGGGTGTTCATCCACGCCAATGCCTGGTCGGTCATGTCGTTGGTAAAATGATAATTCTGATCTTCTACGTTGGGATATACACGGGTAGTGCCGTCATATACCATCGGATGCCATTGATTGGTTTCACCGCCGATGAATCCATAAAATTTATCGAAACCTGAATGGGTTGGCCAACGGTCGTATGGTCCGGATACTGAACCTTCCCATGGTGGTGTTTCATGGTACTTACCAAAAGCAGCTGTGCTGTAGCCATTCAGGCGGAGCACTTCGGCAGCAGGTGTAATGGTTTGTGGCCTGATGCCGGTATTGCCCGGGAATGCAGTTGCAACTTCCATAATAGCGCCTGCATTATTTGAATGATGGTTATAGCCAGTTAATAATGCCGTTCTGGTTGGCGAGCAGAGTGCCGTTGTGTGAAAACGGTTGTACTTTAAACCATTAGCGGCAAGTTTTTCCAACGTTGGCATATGGATCGGCCCACCGAAAGCGCTAGAGTGACCAAACCCAATATCATCAATCAATACGATAACCACATTGGGAGCCTTTTCAGGAGCTTTCACTTCAAAACGTTCAGGTGCTTTAGTATTGCGGGCATCCAGTTCAGTTTGAGCGGGATAATATTTCTCCCGGATAGGCAGC
The DNA here is from genome assembly GCA_026391525.1 of Sphingobacteriales bacterium. GTDB lineage: Bacteria > Bacteroidota > Bacteroidia > Chitinophagales > Chitinophagaceae > Ferruginibacter. The sequence continues at coordinate 5,760 of JAPLEF010000174.1, read as the reverse complement.
ACGGTTCTATCCAGTTCATCCGTTACGGTTGCAGTCACGTTATCTTTCTGTTGTTTGGGTTGATTACAACTGATGAAAAAGATAGATGCTGTTACTACCACCAGTAGTAAGGCAATACATTTGTTTTGGTAAAGCATAAGGTTTTTTTGAAATGATTTGAAAGTAAAATCCTCCTTAGTAAAGATATCGTTTTTTATAGATGACAAAATATTAACTCCAGAAAAAAATAGAATTACTACTACACTGCAATCATTCCAAAGCTGAAAAACTTATTCATTTACAGATAAACCCACCATATCACCGGGTTTTACCCAGGCATCAAATTCATCGGCAGTGAGGTAACCCAGTTTAACAGTCATTTCCTTAAGTGTGGTGCCTTCTTTATGCGCTTTTTGGGCAATTTCAGCAGCTTTGTAATAGCCAATTTTGGGGTTGAGTGCCGTAACCAGCATCAATGAATTGTTCAGGTGTTTGCTAATGTTTTCGGTAATAGGTTCTATTCCTACTGCACATTTATCGTTGAATGAAACACAGCCTTCTCCAATCAGTTTTGCACTGTGCAGGAAATTATAAATCATCACCGGTTTAAATACATTGAGTTCAAAATGTCCGTTGCTTCCACCTATGCCGATGGTTACATCATTACCCATCACCTGAGCAGCGATCATGGTAAGGGCTTCGCATTGGGTAGGATTTACTTTGCCGGGCATGATAGAAGAACCGGGCTCATTATCCGGAATAAACAATTCGCCAATACCGCTTCGGGGGCCTGATGATAACATGCGGATATCGTTTGCTATTTTCATCAAACTTACGGCTACCGTTTTTAGCGCACCATGCGATTCTACAATGGCATCGTGTGCAGCAAGGGCCTCAAATTTATTTTCTGCGGTTACAAAAGGTAAACCTGTTAGTGTTGCAATATGCCGGGCTACATTTTCTGCATAACCTTTTGGGGTATTGATACCGGTTCCTACTGCAGTACCACCAAGTGCGAGTTCACTTAAATGTGATAAAGTATTACGGATGGCTTTCAAACCATGGTTCAATTGTGATACATACCCGCTGATTTCCTGCCCCACGGTTAGCGGTGTAGCATCCATGAAATGGGTACGCCCGATTTTTACCACATGCATAAATGCTTTGCTCTTGGCTTCGAGGGTATCTCTGAGTTTTTCTAAGCCGGGAATGGTGGTTTCTATCAGTATTTTGTAAGCGGCGATATGCATTGCCGTTGGAAAAGTATCATTGCTCGATTGCGACTTATTCACATCGTCGTTGGGATGGATGAATTTCTCTTTATCCGATAAATTGCCTCCATGCAGTACATGTGCACGATAGGCGATCACTTCGTTCACATTCATATTGCTCTGGGTGCCGCTGCCTGTTTGCCAAACTACTAAAGGGAAATAAGCATCTAAATTGCCGGATAATATTTCATCACAAACCTTTCCAATCAAACTGCATTTTTCTTCAGTTAATATGCCTGCTTCCCAATTGGTGAGGGCTGCTGCTTTTTTCAGATAAGCGAATGCACGGATAATTTCTATCGGCATTTTATTGGTATCCTGGGCAATTTTAAAATTATCGATACTGCGCTGCGTTTGTGCGCCATAATAGGCATCCGATGGAACGCTAACTTCGCCCATGGTGTCTTTTTCAATCCTGTAGTTCATCATTCAATTTTTTTTAAAACACGGTTTATTAAGGGTGGTAGTGAGATTTATTTTCCGGTAAATACGGCTTTTCTTTTTTCTAAGAAAGCGGTAGTGCCTTCTTTCATATCTGAGGTATTAAAGCAATCACCAAAAGATTCAATTTCTTTTTCAAAACCTGTTTTGCCATTGGTATAGGCGCTGTCGCTTACCACGGCAATATTGATACATTCTATAATTTTTCCTATGGCAATGGGTGCTTTAGATTGGATGGTGGTTAAAATTTCGCGTGTACGTTCCAGTAAGCTTTCGGTACTGCATACCTGATTTACTAGTCCGCAGGCCAGTGCTTCATTTGCATCTATCATACGTGCCGTCATTTGCAGTTCCATACTCTTACCCTTTCCTACCAGTTGGGTCAATCGCTGGGTTCCGCCGTATCCCGGAATCAGGCCAAGGTTCACTTCAGGCTGTCCGAATTTGGCATTTTCACTGCATATCCTGAAATGACATGCCATGGCCAGTTCGCAACCGCCACCGAGTGCGAAACCATTTACGGCTGCTATAACAGGTTTTTTGCTGTTTTCAATCTTGAAGAAAACATCTTGTCCCCGTTTGGCCAATGCCATGGCTTCTTCTTTATTATAATCGGCAAATTCTGCTATATCAGCACCGGCAACAAAGGCTTTCGCTCCTGAACCTGTGATGATGGCAGATTTGATTTCAGCATTTGTGGTGATTTCATCCATCACATTATCGAGGTCGTTGAACACTTCACGGTTGAGTGCATTCATCTTATCCGGGCGGTTAACCGTGATGGTTAGTATGCCGTTTTCCAAATTGGTGAGCAAAGTGCCATATGTCATATCAATAGACGATTTTTAAGTTTAAAAATTTCGATGTTCGGCTACCCATTCCCGTATATAGCCCGCAATTTCTCCTGTAGTGGTTCCGGGTGCAAAAAGTTTACCTACGCCTGCTTCCTGTAATTGCTGCATGTCTTCTTCGGGTATGATACCTCCTCCGGTGAGCAATACATCGGTCATTTTTTTTTCTTTCATCAATGCGATGATTTTCGGGAACACCGTCATGTGCGCGCCACTGAGGATGCTCACGCCGATGGCATCCGCATCTTCCTGAAGGGCTGCGTTTACCACCATTTCAGGAGTTTGACGCAGTCCGGTATAAATTACTTCCATTCCGGCATCTCTCAGGGCAGTGGCAATCACTTTAGCTCCTCTGTCGTGGCCATCCAGCCCAACTTTGGCTACCAGTACCCGTATTGGTCGGTTTGTATTCATGCTTTAAAAATAGGTAATGCTTTTTGAATTCGGGCAATGGTTTCTTCTTTTCCAATCCAATAGGCAATATCAAATACAGCAGGGCCATATTTGCCCCCAACCAGCATCACCCGAAGGGGTAATTGTAATTCACCGGGTTTGATATTCATTTCGGTACTCAGGTTCTTGAAAACAGTTTCTATCTCAATGAAATTCCAGTTACCGATCGTAGCAAGGTTCTTACAAAACTGTTCAAAAAATTCCGGTTTTTCGCTTGTCCATTTGGGTAGCACTGCTTCGCGTTCCCATTTAACCGGCGAAAGGTAAAAATAACCGGCCTGTTTTTCAAAATCGGGTAATAAACTGCAACGGTCTTTCACCAGTTGTACAATTGAAGTTAATCTATTATCATCTGTAATGGTGCATCCGGCAGCTTCCAACAGCGGTTTCACCGTAGTAGTAAGTTGTGCAACGGGTATTTTACGAATCCATTCCTGATTGAACCAGGTTGCTTTTTCATAATCGAACCGGGCGCCGCTTTTATGAATCCGGTCTATAGAAAAAGCGTCAATCATTTCTTCTAAGCTAAATATTTCCTGCTCACTGCCGCTGTTCCATCCCAGCATGGCCAATAAATTGATGAAAGCTTCCGGCAAAAAGCCTTTTTCTTTGAAGCCTTCTGTAAATTCATTATTGCGGGGGTCTGTCCAGTTCATGGCATATACCGGGAAACCGAATTTGGCGCCATCCCGCTTGCTCAGTTTGCCATTGGGGCCTAAAATAAGCGGTAAATGTGCCCATTGCGGCATGCTGTTCAGTCCGAACAGGTATTTCCAAAGTAAGATATGCACCGGCGCGCTGCTGAGCCATTCTTCACCTCTGAAAGCATGGGTAATCTGCATCAGGTAATCATCTACCACTACAGCCATGTGATAAGTGGGCATGCCATCTGCTTTAATCAGTACTTTGTCGTCTACCAGCGAAGAATCAAAGCTCACTTCTCCGTGAACCAGATCGGTAAAGCTGATGGTTTCATGTTCGGGCATCTTTATTCTGATGACATGTGCAGTTCCGGCATTCAGCAGTTGGCGAGTTTTTTCAGCAGATAAAGTCAATGAGTTTTTCATCTTCCTCCTTATGCTGTTATCATACTGTGGAGATAGGTTCTCTGCTGTTTTCTCATCAATACGCATTTGTTCCAGTTCTTCAGGAGTATCAAAGGCATAGTACGCAAACCCTTCCTCAATCAGCTTTTCCGCATAAGGCAGATAAATGGCTTTGCGTTCACTTTGGCGGTAAGGGCCATAATTGCCGCCATGAACCGGACTTTCATCCGGTTCGAGATTACACCATTTCAAACAATCGAAAATGTATTGTTCGGCACCAGGAACAAAACGCGATTGATCGGTATCTTCTATCCTTACAATAAAATCACCGCCATGTTTTTTGGCAAACAGGTAATTGTATAATACGGTTCGTACACCACCAAGGTGAAGGCCACCTGTAGGACTTGGTGCAAATCGAACCCTAACTTTATTAAGCATGCTGCAAAGGTAATCATACAGTTGCGAACAAGTAGTGCTATGATAAAATTCGCTCGATGCCCTTTAACAAATAAATATATTTTAGGATCTAATTAAACTTCCATCCAATCGTTTCATCTATCTATCAACGTTAAAAAAATTAAAAAAACAGATATGAAAAAGACAATCAAACTATTTATGGCCTTAGGGATCACCTCGGGCATGTTATTCAGCAGTTGTAAAAAGTCGGACGATATCAATACAACCGACTATTCAACCGAACTTTCCGTCCATTCTGACGACCAATCGAGGGTTTCAGAAGATGTAGATTTATTGGCAAACGATGGCTTCACACTTGCGGAAGACAACATTGCTTTTAGTGGACGAAACGGTATTGGAGGTACTACAGCTAATTTACTTTGTAATGGCGTGGCAGTTCTTGATTCTGCTGCCGGTGTAAAAACCCTTACCGTTACTTATAACGGGTTGAATTGTATCGGTAACCGCCGGCTGGAAGGTGTGGTAGCTTATTCAATGCCTATTGGTACTCGCTGGAGAGATGCCGGAGCTGTTTTGACTATTAACATCCAGCAATTAAGAGTTACCCGTATTCGCGACAACCGCAGTGTAGTACTGAATGGTACTCAAACCATCACAAATGTTAGTGGCGGATTGGTCAGAAACCTTGCCGGTGCAGGAACCATCACCCATGAAATATTGAGTAATGGACTTTCTGTCACTTTCGATAATGGCAGCCAACGCAACTGGCGGGTAGCCAAGCGCAGGGTATTCACTTATAATAATGGAATCGTAATCTCTACCACAGGTATTCATACTGATGGAAATATCAATAATATTGCGGAGTGGGGAACCAACCGTTTCGGAAATCCCTTTATCACGCAGATTACACAGCCGCTTGTTGTTCGCCAGGATTGTAATTTCAGGCTCACATCTGGTGAAGTAGCTCATCAGCGCATGGCTGCCAATGCAGTAGTGACTTTTGGTTTGGATGCTGCTGGTAACCTAACAGGTTGTCCTGCTCAGGGAACGCCTTATTATTTTAAAGTGGTTTGGACCGGTGCAAATGGTATCGTACGAACGGCCATTCTTCCTTATTGATTGATTGATTTTAAAATAGAAAAAGCCGCCACTCATACGGGCGGCTTTTTTAGTGTGTCAGGCATGTATAACAGCTATAGGGTGCAAGTCCCGAATACGCTTTACAGTAAGAAGTATTAGCCAAGAGCAAGGGTGTCGTGGGCGACTGCGAATCTGAAGGAAGCTGGCGGCAAACATTCGAGC
>JAPLEF010000135.1 GCA_026391525.1 Sphingobacteriales bacterium | reverse complement strand
GCTCGAATGTTTGCCGCCAGCTTCCTTCAGATTCGCAGTCGCCCACGACACCCTTGCTCTTGGCTAATACTTCTTACTGTAAAGCGTATTCGGGACTTGCACCCTATAGCTGTTATACATGCCTGACACACCAAAAAAGCCGAAGCTAATGCCCCGGCTTTATTGGATACTTAGTAAATCTTATTTTTCTCCGGAAATATCGTTATTCTTCAAAAAGGTTTTAGTAGGCAGTTTGTAATAGCTCATCAGGAATGCAATCTTTCCGTCTTTCAAACGCCAGTCATCATGATACAGTACTGAATCACGCTTGCCATTATCTTCAATCCATTTGTTATAAGTAGTAATCATTACCCAGTCTTCCCCACTTTTCTTATCACGAAGTGAAACTGCAGAAATGATTTCATTCCTGGTTGTTCCATACATACCCCTGTTTTTGGTAAGTGCTTCGGTAACTTTGTCTTTGGTAAGCACAATTTCACTGCGCTCTTCCGGAAGGCGCATCTTCACCGTATCGGCAAACATACCATCTACATTATTCAAATCCTTTGCATCCCAGGATTTATAAAAGCGCAGTACATTGTTGATCAATTCTTGGTCACCCATTTCCCAATCTGAATATCTAACATCGTAAATCAGGGTTGGTTTAGGTTTTTCAGTGGTTGATGTGGTTGAAGTTACTTCTGTTGTTGATGTGTCTTCCTTTTTTTCACTGCAGGAAATCAAAAAGCCAATTGAAGCTATAAATGCCAGTACTTTTTTCATATTTTTTTTAGTTAGTGATGTGTTTCAACAAATGTAATATTAATCTTAAAAAATCAGTTGCTTTTTTGGGGTTTACTTTCAACATTACTCAAGGGTAAAGCTCTGATGCTGTTCCGGCATTTCTACATCGCGAAATCCTTTTCGCAGTAACCGTTTTTTGAAATCCTGCTGAACGGGATATTCCCCATGCACCAGAAAAAGTTGTTTCACTTCTTTGGTATCCTGGCAGGCCAGAAACTGGCAAAGGTCGTCGTAATCGCCATGGGCACTCATACTTCTCAATACACCTATTTCTGCATTCACTTCATGAGGCTGGCCAAAAATATTTACTTCTTTAGGTTTGCGCAATAGCCGGGCTCCTAAAGAATTGGGCTCGCAATAGCCTGTCATCAAAATACTGTTTCTCGAATTTTCGATTGTATTGCTGATATGATGTTTCACCCTTCCGGCTTCAGCCATTCCGCTTGCAGAGATGATTACGCAGGGCTCTCTCTGATAATTCAGCATTTTTGATTCATCAACAGTTTTGATAAATTTCAACCCTTTAAAACCAAATGGATCACTATCGTTTAATAAAACTTTTTGAATTCTGTTGTTGAAATATTGCGGATATCTCTTTATGATTTCTGTTGCTTTTATGCTGAGCGGACTATCCAAATAATAATTGAGGGCGGGTAAACGGTTTTCGAGTTCCAACTGATTGAGGGAATAAAGGATTTCCTGTGTACGGCCCACACTGAAAGCCGGTATGATGAGTTTGCCTTTCTTTTTCAAACAGGTGTTGGTGATCCACTCCAGCAGCGTATCTGTTGAAGGATGATGTTCGTCGTGCAAACTATTGCCGTAAGTAGACTCCAGCAAAATATAATCAGCCTGACTAAATTCGGCAGGTGATTTCAGAATGATATCGCGATATCGGCCCACATCACCACTAAAAGTTAGGCTAGTTGTTTTGCCATTTTCAGTCAATTTCAAATGAACAGCTGCACTGCCAATAATATGACCTGCATCGGTATAACAAAATTCAATCTGTTCATCAATGCGGTGCCATTGTTGATAATCCACTCTTTCAAATTGATCTACTGCAATAAGGGCATCTTCGGTGGTATAAAGCGGTTTAACATAGGGCAATCCCATAAGTGCCCGCCGTTTGTTTTCGTATTTCGCATCATTTTCCTGGATGCCGGCAGAATCTTCCATCAATACGGCTGCCAGTTCTGCAGTAGCCGGAGTGGCATATACCAGGCCCTTATAGCCATCTTTGATGAGTTTGGGAATTAATCCACAATGATCAATATGTGCATGGCTTAAGATGAGATAATCAATTTCGGAGGCATCAAATCCGAAGTTGCTGTTCAATTCATTGGTGTCGTGACCCATGCCCTGAAACATTCCACAATCAAGCAGCAACTTCTTGCCATTCGAAAAACTGATTAGATGTTTTGAGCCGGTTACGGTTCGGGCAGCCCCGTGAAATGATATTTTCATAAACTAAAGTTAAGCATTGCCCGTAAATATGCTAAAGAATAGGATTGCTTTATTATCCTGCTGTTAACGCCAGCCAGGCCATCATTCCCATTCCATGTTCTATACAGGATTCATCTACATTAAAGATGGGCGTATGCACATTGGCTGTGATATTTTTGGCTTTGTTACCAGCTCCTAAACGGAAAAAGCAGGCCGGTATGAGGTGCGAATAATACGCGAAATCTTCTGCACCCATCCGCAGTTCTGTTTCCGTAACATTCTCTTTTCCTGCATACACTTCAGCTTGTTTTCTTGCTTCTGCAGAAAGGGCTTCATTATTTAATACAAAAGGATAACCAACATCGATGCGTACATCTGCAGATGCGCCCATGGCTTCTACCAATTTGTGCGTTTGGTTGATGATGAGTTCATGCGCCTTGAAACGCCAGGTTTCATTCATTGCCCTTAAAGTGCCCATGAGCTTCACTTCAGATGGGATCACATTGGTACTGTTGCCGCCCTGAATAGAGGTTATAGACAAAACGGATGGATTGAATGGATCGTTATTCCTGCTGATGATCTGTTGCAAACTCACCACCAATTGAGATGCAATCAAGATCGTATCGGCAGTTAATTGCGGTGCAGCGGCATGACCGCCATTCGATTTGATACTGATATAAATTTCATCGGCACTTGCCATCACCATACCACCTCTAAAACTGAATTTGCCAACTTCCATTCCAGGATGTACATGTAAAGCGAATATTTTTTCAGGAGCAGGATTTTCCAATACGCCTTCTTTGATCAGCAAGCTTGCACCACCCGGATTTTTTTCTTCACCGGGCTGAAAGATCAGCTTTATCGTTCCTTCCCATTCATTCCGGGTTTGTTGTAGTATCCGTGCTGCACCTAACAGACAACTGGTATGCACATCGTGGCCACAGGCATGCATCACACCTTGATTTTTAGATTGGTAAGGAACGTTATTTTCTTCTCTGATAGGCAATGCATCGATATCAGCCCGAAGCGCAATTATTTTTTTAGAAGGATGGTTACCTTCAATTAAGGCAATAACACCGGTTTTGGCCATCTCCTGAAAAGGAATTCCCCATTTATGCAGTTCCTGCTTTATGAAAGCCGCCGTTTCGAATTCTTCATAACTCAATTCCGGATGTGCATGTAAGTGTTGGCGGATGGCTATACATTCCGGTGCTAACTGATGCGCCAACGATTTGATTGTTTCGAGCATGTTGTTCATTGATCAGGTGAAGATAGGCACAAAAATAAAAAAGCTTCTCCGTAGAAAAGCTTCAAAAAAAATCAGCAGCAAAATTAATCTTCTACCACAGCCGGTTTCTCCTGCTTTTGTTCTACCATTTCCGGAACGAGATAAATATTACCGGAAACTACTTTAGCAGCTAGCATCATTTTACGGGCTTTCTCAGCATCTGCTTTTTCAGGGTAATTTCCAAACTTCAATTTGATATAAGGAGAAACAAAGCTGATATAAACTTTTTGATCCGGATATTGCTGCATAAGCTGCGAACGAACTTTCATCGCATATGGCCTGTCGGTAGTGTTTAACAACATCAGCCGGTAGCCATTAACCATTTGTGTTTTAGTGGCAAGACTTTCATTATAGGCCGTCATTTGTTTTCCCAACAAATCGAAACGTTCGTCTTTGATGACGCTATTAGCATTTAGTGTACTATCCTGCGCCGTTGAACTACTGCAAATCAGCAAACAACCTATGAAAAATGTTAGTTTCATCCGGGAATAAATTTAGTGTAATTCGGAATTGGATAGTTCTAAAAAATGCTAAACCAGTTAACTATTCAACCAATCAACAATCTAAGCATCCTTACCATGGCATTGTTTATACTTCTTACCACTTCCGCATGGACAAGGATCATTCCTGCCGATTTTGGGTTCTACACGAATGGGTTCCTGCTTAACGGCTGGTGAAGGATCAAAGTAATCTTTTTCATTGGCAGCATAATCTTCACCGGCTGCGTCAATTTCAGCTTTATTGACGTTCATTTTGCTCATATCGGTTTTCCTTTCCCTGCCTTCTTTGATCTGGCCTGCATTGGTTTCTTCCATCGGAATTCCTGCATGACATAAGAAACCCACCACATCTTTATTTGCCTGGTCGTTCATCCTTTTAAAAGCATTGTAAGCTTCGATTTTATATATCACCAAAGGATCTTTTTGTTCATAGCCAGCCGTTTGTACACTTTGGCGCAGATCATCCATTGAACGGAGATGTTCTTTCCAGGCATCATCAATCAACGCAAGGGTGATATTCCTTTCAAGTGCATTCATGAGTTCTTTACCGTCTGTTTCCAAATATTTATCCAGATTGGCAATGGCCTGAATGCCTTTTTTACCATCGGTGAAGGGCACGGCTACATTCTCGATATGATTGCCCTGTTCCTTACGGATATTTTGGATGATGGGCATGGTTTGCTCCGTAACAGCTTTGCATTTAAGCTGATAATGTTGCAATGCTTCGAGGTACAATTTTTCTACCAGTGCATTGGTTTCGGTTTTTTCCAATTCTTCTGCGGTGATGGCTGTATCCATTCCAAAGGCGAGGATCACATTCAATTTGAAATCTTCATGATTGCCGGTTTCCTTGCCCGACAACACATGTCCTTCTGCAACGGCATAGAAAGCATTATCCAGATCAAGTGCTAAACGTTCTCCAAATAAAGCGTGGTTACGTTTTCCATAAACCACATTACGTTGCTTGTTCATCACATCGTCATATTCCAACAGTCTTTTCCGTATACCGAAATTATTTTCTTCCACTTTCTTCTGTGCACGCTCGATACTCTTTGTAATCATGCTGTGCTGAATCACTTCGCCTTCTTTATAGCCCATCCTGTCCATCAAACTGGCAATACGTTCACTGCCAAACATGCGCATCAGGTCGTCTTCCAAAGAAACAAAAAAGTTAGAAGTACCCGGATCTCCCTGGCGGCCTGCACGTCCACGCAACTGGCGATCTACACGACGGCTTTCATGGCGCTCTGTACCCAGGATTGCCAACCCGCCGGCCTCTTTTACGCCGGGCCCAAGCTTGATATCGGTTCCCCTACCGGCCATATTGGTAGCGATAGTTACCGCACCGGCCAAACCTGCTTCGGCCACCACCTGTGCTTCTTTAGAATGCTGTTTAGCATTCAATACATTATGGGGGATAGTTTTTTGTTTCAACATCCGGCTGAGCAATTCACTTACCTCAACAGAAGTGGTACCCACAAGGCAAGGTCTTCCAGCTGCACGTAAACTTTCAATTTCATCAATTACCGCTTTGTATTTTTCCCTTTTGGTTTTATACACCTTATCCTGATCATCTTTGCGGATTGCGGTAACATTGGTAGGAATGGTTACCACGTCTAATTTATAAATGCTCCACAATTCTGCAGCTTCTGTTTCGGCAGTACCGGTCATACCCGCAAGTTTGTGGTACATCCTGAAATAATTCTGTAAGGTAACCGTAGCATAGGTTTGTGTGGAAGCTTCAATCTTTACATTCTCTTTGGCTTCCAGTGCCTGATGCAAGCCGTCGGAATAACGGCGGCCATCGAGAATACGACCGGTTTGTTCATCAACAATTTTCACCGCTTCGTCCATCACCACATATTCCACATCCTTATCAAACAAAGTATACGCTTTCAACAATTGCTGAACCGTGTGGATTCTTTCGGCTTTAAGGCTGTATTCGTTGAGCAGGTGTTCCTTACGATGTAGTTTTTCATCCGCAGCTAAACTCATTTTTTCGATATCCGCCAGTTTGGTAGCAATATCGGGAAGCACAAAGAATTCTGGGTCTTCGCCGCTTCTGGTAATCAAAGTGATACCGTTATCTGTAAGTTCTACCTGATTGTTCTTTTCATCGATAGCAAAATAAAGTTCCTTATCCACCTTAGGCATTTCCTTCTGCTGGTCGGCGAGGTAATAGTTTTCACTTTTCTGTAATTTCACCCGCATGCCCGGCTCACTGAGGAATTTGATCAATGCACCGCTTTTAGGCAAGCCACGGTGTGCACGCATGAGCGCCAGGCCGCCATCTTTAGGATCATCGTTTCCTTCAGCAATTTTCTTTTTGGCTTCAATGAGATACTGATTCACGGCTTTGCGCTGTGCATCCACCAGTTTTTCAATTCGGGGTTTTAAGTCGAAAAACTGCTGGATATTATCATTATGGCCGATCGGGCCGCTAATGATCAACGGAGTACGGGCATCATCAATCAAAACACTATCCACCTCATCCACCATGGCAAAATGATGTTTGCGTTGCACCATTTCGGTTGGGCGGTGCACCATATTATCCCTGAGGTAATCGAAACCGAATTCGTTGTTGGTGCCGTAAGTGATATCGGCATTGTAGGCATTTCTGCGGGCATCGCTATTGGGTTCGTGTTTGTCGATACAATCCACCCGCAATCCGAGCCATTCAAAAACAGGGCCATTCCATTCACTATCCCTTCGGGCGAGATAATCATTCACGGTTACGATATGAACGCCTTCTCCGGCCAGGGCATTGAGATAAGCCGGCAAAGTACTCACCAGCGTTTTACCTTCACCGGTAGCCATTTCCGCAATTTTTCCGGAATGCAAAACTGCACCACCAATCAGCTGCACATCATAATGAACCATATTCCAGGTAACGGTTCCGCCTGCTGCCGTCCAGCTGTTGTTATAAATCACTTTGTCGCCTTCAATACGGATATGGCTTTTTTTGGCCGATAATTCCAGGTCGAGTTCGGTAGCCGTTGCTTCAAGCGTTTCGTTATCACGGAGGCGGCGGGCTGTTTCCTTCACCACAGCAAAAGCTTCGGGAAGCAATTCGAGTAAAATTTCTTCAATTTTTGAATCGCGGAGTTTTTTGAGTTCGTCTACTTCTTTATAGATACTATCACGGCCATTGATATCTTCGGAAGGCAAACTTTCGGCCTGGCTGTTTTTTTCTCTAATCTGGAGGTCGGTTGCCGCAAGGTGAGCTTTGATCCTTTCCCGAAAAACAACTGTTTTATTCCTTAATTCATCATTACTGATGCTTTGATAGCTGTTGAAATGGCGGTTGATTTCTGCCACTTGCGGACTGATCTTCTTCACATCTTTCTCACTCTTATTGCCGCCAAACAATTTTGAAATAATTCCTAACATAAGTACCGCTTATAGATAATTAAAAGATTGATTAATTTCTGCAAATGACAAATACAGTGCTATAATAACTTTATCGCCAAATTGACAGGGCGCAAAGGTAAAGGAACTTTGTAAGGCTACAGCTATCCAAAAGATCATTAACAGAAATGCCCCGAAAGAACCGGATAATTTATCCCCCTTACATTTGAATTATTGGCCATTTGCCCTACCTTTGCGCCTTCAAATTCAAGGGGTTTTAAACCTGAACATCGGCGTTTTAATAAAATTCATAATATGAGTGGTGCATTAAAAGAAGTAAGAAACCGGATCAAAAGCGTACAAAGCACACAACAAATCACCAAAGCCATGAAAATGGTAAGTGCTGCCAAGTTACGCCGTGCACAGGATGCCATCACTCAAATGAGGCCTTATGCCAAAAAATTACAGGAAATGCTGGGTAATATCGTAGGTGCCAGCGAAGGAGATATAGCGATGAACCTCGCAACGGTTCGCGAAATTGAAAACGTGCTGATCATTGTGGTAACCAGCGACCGTGGACTTTGTGGTGGATATAACAGTAACCTCATCAAATTGGCCAAGCAAACCATTGCCGATAAATATGCCAATCAACATGCCCGTGGCAACGTTAAAATTATGCCCATCGGTAAGAAAGGGTATGAACATTTTACCAAAAGCGGGTATAAGGTTGTTGATGCCTATTGGGACTTGTTTTCCAATCTGGGTTTTGAAAGCGTACAAACCGCTGCCCAATATGCCATGAAGGCATTCGCGGCAAAAGAATTTGACGCTGTGGAAGTTATTTATAGTGAATTTAAAAATGCGGCTTCCCAGGTTTTCATAGCTGAACCTTTCCTTCCCGTACAAAAAGTGGCAGATACCGTCACGAAGAAAAAGGCTGATTTTATATTTGAACCCAATCAGGCTGTTCTCATAGCAGAGCTGATGCCCAAAATCCTGAACACCCAGTTGTTCAAAGCGGTTCTGGATGCCAATGCCAGTGAGCATGGCGCCAGGATGACTGCCATGGATAAAGCCAGCGACAATGCTAACGAATTGCTTAAGTCGCTTAAAATCAGCTATAACCGTGCCCGTCAAGCGGCCATCACTACCGAACTTACAGAAATTGTAAGTGGTGCTGCTGCCCTTCAGGGATAAAACTTTTCAAAACCAAACCTGCAAATCCAGCACGGATGTGTATAATATCCGGCTAACTTTTGCCTGAATTGTAGTTAATTAGCGGTTTACTGAATTATTTTTTTGCTATGGAAATTTCTGAAATCATCCCTCATATAGAAGCCCTGATTTTTGCCAGCGATAAGGCATTGCCTACCTTAGAAATTACAGAGCTGGTGAATGCTGCATTGGGCTTCATCGACGACCGTGCTAGCCTCGAACAGGTAGAAGCCGCCATCGACGGCATACAGGAAAAATACCATTCAGAATTTTATGCTTTCGAATTGAAACAGAGCGGAGGCGGATGGCAATTTCTAACCAAGCCGATGTTTCACAAAACGGTAGCCCTGCTGAATGGCGATAAATTCCTGAAAAGGCTTTCTGCAGCTGCCCTTGAAACCCTCGCCATCATCGCCTATAAACAACCCATCACCAAGAGTGAAATAGAATCTATCCGTGGAGTGAACTGTGATTATGCCGTTCAGAAACTACTTGAAAAAGACCTGGTCATCATTTCGGGGAGAAATGAAAATGCCGTTGGCAAACCTTTGATATACGCAACTTCCCGGTCGTTTATGGATTATTTTGGCATCAATACGGCTGATGAACTACCAAAAATCAATGAAGTGTTGATGGAAGAACTGGTGAAAGCAACTATCATCAATCCTGAACACACGGAGGAAACTATTTCTGAAGAAAACCAGCAGATCATCAACCCCGTTCCCGAAGGAATGAAAGTGGATACTTACAATGAACTCGTTTCCAAAGATTCCTGATGGGTGAAAAGTAAAAGCAATGTATATTAATTACAATCCGTAATCTCTTCATCAGAAAATAAATTCATCAACCTGTTGAGCATTCAGGAAACTGTTATCCAAATGGCTGCTTAACTATGCAAACGCCATTGGAATTAATATAGCATCATGCAAACTGCACAGGATTTTTTAAATAAGTTACGGCATCCTTTATGGTCGGGATTTTTTCTTTTCTTGAAATTGCCCAGTGCTTTTTTCAGTGGCGTGCGGGTAGTTTATGCCGATGAAATGAAAGCGGAAGTTTCTGTTCCTTACAAATGGTTTTCTACCAATCCATTTAAAAGCACCTATTTTGCCTGTTTAGGTATGGCTGCTGAAATGTCTACCGGCCTGCTCGCTATGGCACAACTTTACAAAAAGACCCCGACAACGAGTATGCTCATCATAAAGTCGGAAGCCAATTTTATTAAAAAAGCAACCGGCCTTACCCGTTTTACTTGTGAAGACGGTTTACTGATTCAACAAACCATTAAAGAGGCGATGGCATCAGGTAAATCCTGCACTATTGCCACACGTTCAGTTGGTGTTGATAAAGCAGGAGAAATTGTAGCGGAATTTATTTTTACCTGGTCGTTCAGAGTTAAACGTTCGCCACAAACAACCACTGCTCCGCTTTAACTGCACCGAATTGCATAAATTGCACACAGGTAGTTGGCTTATATGGGCTGCTCCTATAACGGAACGGATATTTGTTTGAGCAGATTGGTGAAGAAGAAACAGCTCGAGTATCCGCGACAATTGATATCTTATGGCAAAAGAACTGCGCAAGCAAGAAGCACTTGATTATCATTCCAATGGCCGTCCGGGCAAAATAGAGGTAGTTCCTACTAAGGAAGCAAAAACCCAGCGTGATTTATCATTAGCCTATTCACCCGGTGTGGCTGAACCTTGTAAGGAAATAGCCGAAAACCCCGATGATGTTTATAAATACACTGCCAAGGGAAATTTGGTTGCCGTAATAACCAATGGAACGGCCGTGCTTGGCCTGGGCAATATCGGTGCGGCAGCAAGCAAGCCCGTTATGGAAGGAAAGGGCGTGTTATTTAAAATCTTTGCAGACATTGACGTATTCGATATCGAAATCAATGAAAGCGATCCCGAAAAATTTGTAAGCATTGTAAAAGCGCTGGAGCCTACGTTTGGTGGTATTAATCTGGAAGATATCAAAGCACCGGAATGTTTCTATATTGAAAAGGCATTGAAAGAACAATGCAATATTCCGGTGATGCACGACGATCAGCATGGTACTGCCATCATTTCATCCGCTGCGCTGATCAATGCACTTGAAATTCAGAAAAAGAAAATCGATAAAGTGAAATTTGTCATCAATGGTGCAGGTGCAGCGGCGATGGCTTGTATTCAGCTTTATGTTTCTCTTGGCGCAAAGCATGAAAACTTCATGGTATTTGATAAAGATGGCATCCTCTATAAAGGAAGGGAGGATATTGAACCTTTGAAACATCCTTTCTGTGCTGATCTTCGTTATAAGCAATACGATTTATCGAAAGCGATGAAGGACGCCGATGTTTTTGTGGGCTTATCGGTTGGAAATGTAGTTACCCAGGAGATGGTAAAATCTATGGCCCGTAATCCGATCATCTTCGCCATGGCAAACCCCGACCCGGAGATCATGTATGATACTGCCATTGTAGTGAGAAAAGACCTTATTATGGCTACCGGCCGTAGCGACTTTCCTAACCAGGTGAACAACGTGCTTGGGTTCCCTTATATATTTCGTGGTGCCCTCGACGTTAGGGCAAGGCAGATCAATGAAGCCATGAAGCTTGCGGCTGTAAACGCCCTTGCCGAACTCGCGAAAGCTCCGGTGCCTGATATCGTCAACCTCGCCTATAACGAAAAAACCATTTCCTTCGGGCCGGATTATATTATCCCTAAACCTATAGACCCCCGATTGTTATCAGCTGTAGCACCGGCTGTAGCCAAAGCTGCCATGAAAAGCGGGGTTGCCCGGTTGGAAATCACCGATTGGGATGCCTATACCATCGAACTCAATAAGCGGCTTGGCCTGGATAACCAGCTCAGCCGTGTGATTGGAAACAAAGCCCGCAGAAATCCTAAGCGGGTAGTTTTTGCCGATGCGGAGAATGCCAAAATTTTAAAAGTTGCCCAACTGATATTGGAAGAAAAAGTGGGATTCCCCATTTTGCTGGGCGATGAAAAAAAGATAAAGAAAATTGCCATCGCCAATTCGGTTGATCTGGATAATATACCCATCATCAACCCTAAAGATGATGAAACAGAAGAGATGCGCAAAGAATTCGGAGAACTGTTTTTCCAAAAAAGGCAGCGCAAGGGAGTGAACCGTTATGAGGCTTATAAAGTGATGAAAGAACGCAATCATTTCGGCTGTATGATGGTGGAAACCGGAGAAGCAGATTGTATGATCAGCGGATTGAGCCGCAATTACCCTGATACTATCAAACCTGCCATTCAGATCATCGGCACGGAAGACGGCGTAAGTAAAATTGCTGGTATGTACCTTCTGTTTACAAAAAGGGGACCGCTATTCCTTGCCGATACAACAGTTAATTTCAATCCCACTGCAGAAGAATTGGCAGAAATTACCATGCTGGTTGCTAAGGAAGTGAAACATTTCAATATCGTACCCAAAATAGCCATGCTTTCTTATTCCAACTTTGGAAGTAGTGATTCACCTGAAGCCAACCTGGTGAGAAAAGCCCGTGAAATTGTAAAACAAAAAGAACCTACCCTGATTTGCGATGGCGAAATACAGGGGATATTGGCTTTCAACAAAGAAATCTTGAAAGAAAACTATCCTTTTACCGAACTGGTTAATGGTGAAGTGAACACGCTGATCTTTCCAAACCTCGCTGCAGGCAATATCGCTTACAATCTGTTACAGGAAGTTGGTGGTGCCGATAGTGTTGGCCCCATCCTGCTGGGTTTAAAAAAACCGGTGCATGTATTGCAACTCGGTAGTTCAATTCGTTCTATCTTTAACGTTGTGGTTATTGCAGTGGTTGAAGCGCAGGCAAAAAGCAAACAAAATCCAAATACAACTGAAAAACGGGGCCGATGGTGGAAAAGAAAACCATCGGCGTCAACACGCTGATTTTAACATCATTTATTCAGTAACCGCAGATGAATTTTTTTACCCATTTTGGAAGATACCTTTTGATGATCAAAGGGATGATGAGCAGGCCTGAGAATACCAAACTATACTGGAAAGAATTTATGCACCAATGCTCCGAAATCGGGGTGGGCTCGCTCGGTATCGTGTCGATCATTTCTATTTTCATGGGAGCGGTAAGCACGGTACAAACAGCATATCAATTGGTAAGTCCACTCATTCCCCTCACCACCATTGCGCAGATTGTTAGAGATACGGTGATCCTGGAATTCGCTCCCACACTCGTTTGTATCGTACTGGCCGGTGTGGTGGGAAGCAAAATCGCAAGCGAACTGGGTAATATGAGGGTAAGTGAACAGATCGATGCATTAGAAATCATGGGCATCAATACCAAAACATACCTAATCATGCCTAAGATTGCTGCAGCCATTCTCATGATACCGCTACTGGTGATTCTGGCGATGGTGCTGGGTATTTATGGAGGCAGGTTAGCAGGCACCGCTGCAGGTATTCTATCAACTGATACATTCGATAAAGGACTGATGGATAATTTCAAGGCTTATAATGTATTTTTTTCGTTGATGAAAGCTTATACATTCGCCTTTATCATCAGTTCTATTCCTGCCTATTATGGATATTATGTAAAAGGCGGTTCACTGGAAATCGGAAGAAGCAGTACCAGCTCTGTAGTGGTGAGTTGTGTGATGATTTTGCTGGCAGATTATGTGCTTGCTGCTTTGCTGTTGTAAAAAATACCTCGTTTTAAAAATGATTGAATTCAAAGATATTAAGAAAAGTTTTGGGCCAAAGCTGGTACTCGATGGTGTTAGTCATGTAATGGAAACCGGAAAAGCCAACCTGATCATTGGCTCAAGTGGCAGCGGAAAAACCGTTTTGCAGAAATGTTTGGTCGGGCTGCTTGAACCCGATGAAGGATCTATCAGCTACGATGGCATGAATTTCATCGATATGACTCAGGAACATCGTAAAGAACTTCGGCAACAGATCGGGATGCTTTTTCAGGGTTCAGCCCTTTTTGATAGCATGACCGTAGAAGATAATGTGAAGTTTCCATTGGATATGTTTACCAAAGGAAATAACAGTACAAAACTAAAGCGCGTGAATGAAGTGCTTGCAAGGGTAAATCTGGAAGGCGTAAATAAAAAATATCCTTCTGAAATAAGTGGCGGAATGAAAAAAAGGGTGGGCATCGCCAGAGCTATCGTACTTACCCCAAAATATCTTTTTTGCGATGAACCCAATTCCGGACTCGATCCACAAACCTCCATGCTGATCGACAAGCTTATTTATGAAATCACCCGTGAATTCAACATGACCACCATCATCAATACCCACGACATGAACAGTGTGATGGAAATCGGCGATAATATTTTATACATGAAGGATGGCAGAAAAGAATGGACCGGCAATAGTAAAGACATCATCTTTTCAAAAAATATAGCTTTGAACGAGTTCATTTTTGCATCTGAATTTTTACAGGATGCTAAAAATATGCGCATGCTGGAAGCCGAGGGTAAAATTGATCCCAATGATATCGCTCATCAATAACAGGATCAAAAAGCAAAAATATTCTCATCAGGCAATAACCCATCTCCCTTATCTTTGCGCCATTCATTTTTTCACCATTCTCAATTGAACCCATGTCTGTTTTAGTCAACAAAGATTCCAGAATCATCGTACAGGGATTTACAGGTACAGAAGGCACTTTTCATGCTACTCAAATGATAGAATATGGCACTAATGTTGTGGGCGGAGTAACGCCGGGTAAAGGCGGAACCCTTCATCTCGATAAGCCTGTGTTCAATACAGTTGCCGATGCGGTAAAAGGCACAGCTGCCAATGTGAGCATCATTTTTGTGCCGCCTGCTTTTGCTGCAGATGCCATTTTAGAAGCTGCTGAAAGTGGAATCGCCCTTGTTGTTTGCATCACGGAAGGAATTCCCGTTCAGGATATGGTGAAAGTGAATAACTATCTTCAAAATGTGAATACCAGATTGATCGGTCCTAATTGCCCCGGAGTGATTACAGCAGATGAATGCAAAGTGGGTATCATGCCTGGTTTCATTTTCAAAAAAGGCAGAATCGGTATTGTTTCAAAATCTGGCACCTTAACTTACGAGGCCGCCGATCAGGTAGCTAAAGCCGGATTAGGCATTTCAACAGCCATCGGGATTGGCGGCGATCCTATCATAGGAACTACAACCAAAGAAGCCGTTGAATTGCTGATGAACGATCCGGAAACGGATGCCATCGTAATGATTGGCGAAATCGGTGGTGGCATGGAAGCTGAAGCCGCACATTATATCAAATCTACCGGAAATAAAAAACCCGTGGTTGGCTTCATTGCCGGCCAAACTGCTCCCCCGGGAAGAAGAATGGGCCATGCCGGTGCTATTGTAGGTGGTGCTGATGATACCGCTGCTGCTAAAATGAAAATCATGGGTGAATGTGGCATTCATGTGGTGGCTAGCCCCGCTGATATTGGTATTACTATGGCATCGGTATTAAAATCATAAAATAAGGCCGAAGCTAGAAAGCCCCGGCCATTCCCAACATATATCCAACATAGAAAAATCATTGTTCACTGGTAAATGCTGCCAGTTCGGATTTGCTGCTGCTGAACGAAAAAGCATCATTCAACTGGAAATAAAGATGCGGATCGGAGGTACGTTTGTAACAAAATTTAGCCAGTTCTAATACCGATTGGACAAACAATATAGTCCAATATCGGCTATCGCCTCATTGTACTATTTGTTTGATACCATCGGCATTTATACCGATTGGACAAACAATATAGTCGATTGGACAAACAATATAGTCCAATATCGGCTATCGCCTCATTGTACTATTTGTTTGATACCATCGGCATTTACTCCCGAAAGCATTCGGGATAAGATTTATAAAATATTGGCATATTATATAAATCACATTGGTATAATTTATTTTGTTCGAAAGAAAACAACTCCATCAAACCCTTAACTTGTGAAGTGCTGATACATTGCCGGCTGATGGCTACACGTGCTGCTTGCAATCTGGTATCTTCAAAAGCTTCATTGCGCAAAGTTTGCTGGAGCGATTCATAATCACGGTTGTTCATGGGCTGCCGGTAACCTCCTGAATGCTGTCCATTAAAAGGAATATCGCATTCTTCACCATAAATATCAGTAAAGCCTATTGGTCTTTCATCTATCAGGGCCTTGCCGAAACGGTTCACAACGATATCAATATGTAAATTCGGACGGATGAAAATTCGGGTTTGATAAACCAACCGTTGGTTGTAATAACCTATACCTTGCCGGTTGATCTTATACCGATTGGACAAACAATATAGTCCAATATCGGCTATCGCCTCATTGTACGATTGGACAAACAATATAGTCCAATATCGGCTATCGCCTCATTGTACTATTTGTTTGATACCATCGGCATTTACTCCCGAAAGCATTCGGGATAAGATTTATAAAATATTGGCATATTATATAAATCACATTGGTATTAATGCTGTGGTAGCCGGGCTGCACCATCCTGAAAAAATCTTCGTGACCATTGCTCATGTTAGCTTGAAAACGGCCATCTACCATAATGCTATAATTCGAATTGGAAAGGTAACTGATACTGAGCCTGCTTTCATTTGCAACTGCAAAACCGGAAAGTGTACAAAAGAGTAAAACGAAAAGGGTAAATGTTTTTTTCATAACCGTAAATTTTAAGTGGATGATTATGGTCAGTTTCTTTTTCAGATTGAATACAGTGTGTTGGGTTAAACCGGCAATCGGTAATAAAAAGTTAAAGAAAAAACATCCTTGCTTATGTAATGGTTAGCTGTAGATACATCATTACATTTGGATACCCGAAATTTAAGTTTATGAAAAGAATATGGTTACTCTTATCAATTATTGCAATTACCTACAACAACAGCCTGATGGCACAAAAAACTGAAAACTACAAATCGAGTTGGGAAAAAATGGCTGCTTTTGAAAAAAATGGACAAACCGCATCTGCACGTAAAGAAGCGATGTTGGTTTACCGTCTTGCTTTTGCAGATGGAAATCAACCGCAACAAATTAAAGCGGCGATGTATTTGCTCAGCTATAACAACCAGATAGAGGAAACCAGTTTGGTAAACAACATTCAATACCTTGATACGCTGATCAACACTTCGAATGCCCCTGCAAAGAATGTTTTTCAAAGCATGCAGGCTGAATTGTTGTTTACATACCTTGCCCAAAACCGATACCGGCTTTACAACCAAACCAGCCTATCAGAAAATAACAGTAAAGATTTTCAAACCTGGAATATTGCCGCTCTTCAACAAAAAATATTTACCACTTATGAAGCTTCCCTGAAACCTGAAACGCTGTTGAAAAAAACAACGCTGGAACAATACGAAGCCATCCTTCAAAAAGGTGCCAATAGCCGCAAGCTTCGCCCGACATTATACGATTTACTTGCGCATCGGGTCCTCGGTTATTACATCAATGAGGAAAATAACATTACACAACCTGCTTACCGATTTATCATCGAAGATGAAAAAGCTTTTGCAGCCATACCGGAATTCATCAATACCTCATTCAAAACGAAAGACAGTTCATCGCTTCATTACCATACGCTGCTACTTTTTCAGCAACTGCTGAAGTTTCATATGGCTGATGCCGATCCTGCAGCCCTGCTTGATGCCAATTTGCACCGGCTTGATTTTGTAAACCGCTATGCCGTTTTTGATGAGAAAGAAAAAAAATATACAGATGCCTTATTACAGATAGAGAAAAATTATCCGGATCAAGCGGCAACCAGTCAGGCCATGTACCTCCGGGCTGAAATGATGCAAAGCAAAGGTTTGGGAGCTGATAGGCAAAAAGACGACAAGTTAAAATACCGCATCAGGGATGCACATAGCTTATGTAAAGAAGCCATCCAGAAATTCCCCGGTTCTGAAGGTGCCGCTCATGCGCAAAACCTTTTGAACCAGATTGAGAAGCCGGAGCTTAACCTGCAAACAGAAAAAGTAAATATACCGGGAGAAGCATTCAGAGCATTGGTTACATACAAAAATGTTCCTAAGATCTACCTGAGATTATTTTCTACCAACCAGAAAGATGCCGATGATTTTGATCAACTTCAAAACGAAGAAAGCTGGAAAAAAAGTACCCTTCAAAAAGCCATGAAAAGCTGGGAAGTTCAGCTGCCCGATCCCGGAGATTTTCGCCAACATGCAGTTGAAATCAAACTAGATGGCCTACCATCAGGCATGTATGTTTTGATGGCCAGTCTTGATGAAAAATTCAGTCTAGCTGAAAATCTGCTTACCCGCCAGGTGATTTATGTGAGCAGGATATCTTACCTCATGAATGATGACAAAGAGTTGTTCATACTCGACCGGAATGATGGCACACCGCTTCCTAAAGCGAAAGTAAAAACCTGGACAGATAGTTATAACAGCCAGAAAAGGAATTATGATCTGGTTCTGGAAGATGAATATAGTGCCGATCAAAATGGATATGTAAAACTTCAATTATCGAAAGATTTCCATTCTTTCAGAATTGAGATCATTTATGAAAAAGAATCCCTGATGCTGAATGAAAACGAATATAATTATAGATATAACAGCTTTGAAGAAGTGAACAGGAAAAAGGCATTTTTCTTCACCGATCGGTCCATTTATCGCCCCGGCCAGTCGGTTTACTTTAAAGCGCTTTATGTAACTACCCATTCAAGCACCAAAAAATCACTGATATGCCCTAATCATACCAGTGAAATACGATTAATGGATCCAAATGGCCAAACCGTTAAACGACTTCAACTTACCACCAATAATTTTGGAACCATTCAAGGAAATTTCATCCTGCCCGAAGGACTGCTGAACGGACTATTCCATTTGTATGATTCAGCCACCGGTTCATCCGCTACTTTAAGTGTGGAAGAGTATAAACGGCCCAAATTCATCGCTGAAATCAAAAAACCGGAAGGGCTATATCGCTTGAATGATAGCATAAAGGTTACCGGAAATGCCAAAGGATATGCAGGAAATGCTATCCAGAACGCTAATATAACGTACAGGGTTACCCGAAAAGTAATTTATCCGGTATGGTGGGGCTGGAACGGTTATTCTGGAAAAGGGTTTCCCGGAGGCCGGAACCAATCCGGAATGGAAATCAGCAATGGAACCACTGTTACAGATGACAAAGGTGTTTTTACGATCACCTTCAAAGCGATCCCCGATGAAACAGCCGATAAGGAAGGGCAACCTGTGTTCAACTATGAAGTACAGGTGGATGTTACCGACCAAAATGGCGAAACCCGTTCAGCAAATACCCTCATTGCGGTTGGATACCAGGCACTGCAATTGAAAATAAATACCGCAACAAAAACAGACTTAAGCAGGTTTAATTCAATCAAGGTATTCAGTACCAATATGGATGATCAATATCAAAAGGCTGCCGTTACCATCAACATCGAGCAACTGCAATCGCCAGACCGAATTTTAAGAAAAAGGTACTGGGAGGTTCCGGATCAGTTTATCATGACGAAAGAAACATTCCGTTCCAGTTTTCCGGATGATGTATATGCAGATGAAGACGAGGTAAATAACTGGTCCGTAAAATCGCAAGCCTATACTTCTACCGATAGTACAAAAGCTGATGGCATTTGGAACCTGACAACCCAAAATTTTACTGCGGGCTGGTATAAAATCACTGCGCAGGCAACAGATCAATATGGTGTTGCTGTAAAAGCAGTTCAATACCTGCAACTCACTTCATCGCTTGAAAAACAACACACCGATGCTATCCTTTTCAATACCGATAAACGGAAAGCACTACCGGGTGATACAGTGAGGTATAATTTACAAACAGGATTCGATAAGATCTGGCTCATACAAAACATGATGAAAACGGCTGATGAAGGCAAAACCAGCTACGGATTTCTGCTTTCAGAAAAACCACAACAAAACAGTTGGCTGGTAACTGAAAACGACCGGGGCGGTGCCAGATTGAATTATGTATTTGTGAAACACAACAGGGTGTATAGTGGAGATGATTTGTTTGAAATTCCGTGGACCAATAAGCAATTAAATATAAGCTACCAGACATTCAGGGATAAAATACTTCCCGGCAGTACCGAACAGTTCACTATCCACATCAAAGGTGAAGATGGCGAGAAGCAAGCAACTGAAGCACTACTAAGCATGTACGATGCATCCCTTGATCAGTTTGCACCCCATCAATGGGATGATCTTACCTCCTTATGGCCGGTTAATGTAAGTCGATGGAGATGGAAAAATCCGGGCTTTACCCACATCAGATCTGTTGATTTTGACAAAACCGGTAAGCCAATATCTCAGTCCAAATTCAAAAGGTATGATCAACTTTTAGTAAATGGCTGGAATCTTTCTCACGATTATTATACACCAAGATATAGTAAATTTCCTGCTTATACAAAAGCTGCACCAGCCATTGAGGGTACTTTGGTAGGCAAAGTTTCAGGATTGCAAATAGTAAATAATGACAATAAAGAGCTTAATGAGGTTGTAGTAACTGCTTATGGTAATAATAGAGAGAAGTCAGAAATATCTGATACCAAAAAACAAAATCCTGATTCAGAAAATTCGAAGCCTCAAAGCTTAAATGACAATATTCAAATCCGGAAAAACTTCAACGAAACAGCTTTCTTCTTTCCGCAACTTCGTACCGACACTGCCGGTAATATTGCTTTCAGCTTTACTATTCCGGAAGCCCTTACTACCTGGAAACTCATGGCATTCGCCCACACAGAAGATTTGGCTTCGGGATATCAGGAAAAATCGCTCATCACCCAGAAACCATTGATGCTGCAACCGAATGCACCAAGGTTTTTACGTGAAGGAGATCGAATGGAATTATCTGTGAACATCATCAACCTCGAAAACCAGGAAATCAACGGGTCTGTTTCACTGGAATTGTTTGATGCTACAACCAACAAGCCGGTAGACGGATGGTTCAAGAATATGTTGCCCGTTCAGTATTTCAGTACAGGGCCTTTACAGAGTATGGTTTTGAAATTTCCGATTGAGATCCCCTTTACTTTCAATAGTGTATTGGGTTACCGGTTCAGGGCGCAATCGAAAGACGGCCAGTTCAGCGACGGAGAAGAAGCGGCGTTACCCGTTCTCAGTAACAGGATGCTCGTAACGGAAAGCATGCCATTGAACATGCGAAAAACCAATTCAAAACAATTCAGGTTCGAAAAATTACTGAACAGCAACAACAGCGGCAGCCTTACCCAACATGCCCTAACGGTTTCGTATACCAGCAATCCGGCCTGGCTCGCCGTTCAGGCCCTGCCCTACCTGATGGAATTTCCGTATGAATGTGCCGAACAACTTTTCAACCGGTATTATGCCAATACGCTGGCTGCTAAAGTAGCAGACAATCCACGCATCCGGAAAATTTTTGAAGAATGGAAAAACAAAGACACTGCCGCTTTGCTGAGCAACCTTGAAAAAAATGAAGAGTTGAAATCCGTTCTGCTGCAGGAAACACCCTGGGTGATGGAAGCCAAAAGTGAAGCGGCCCAAAAGAGGAATATCGCTTTACTATTCGACCTGTATAAATTGGGAAAAGAAAAACAGATTAGTCTTGCAAAACTAAAAGATATGGTAACCGACAACGGCGGATTCAGCTGGTTTAAAGGTGGGCGCGACGACCGGTTTATCACTCAGTATATCCTTACCGGAATCGGTCATCTGAAAAAACTCAAAGCCTTAAGTGATGCCGATCTGGCAGAATTACAGCCGCTTATACAAAAAGCGCTTATTTACCTTGATGCCCGAATACTGGAAGAATACCAATCTATAATCCAATTAAAAAAAGAAAAAAATTCTGATCAGCTCAGTTATCTGGCCATCCAATATGGATATATGCGTAGCTTCTTCAAAGAATCACCACAATCCAACACTACGAAAACTGCAGTTAACTATTACCGTGAGCAATCGGAAAAGTACTGGCTGAAGCAAAGCAGGTACATGCAAGCTATGATCGCTTTAACCTTTTACAGGAACGGAAATGAAAAACAAGCACAACTGATTATGCGATCCCTCAAGGAAAATGCCATCTACGACAACGAAATGGGCATGTATTGGAAAGAGTACAACCAAAGAGGTTATTTTTGGCATCAGGCACCGGTTGAAGCGCAGGCTTTGATGATTGAAGCATTCAGTGAAATAGGGCAGGAAGACACTGTGGTAGATGACCTCAAAACCTGGCTGCTCAAACAAAAACAAACCCGGCAATGGAGCAGCACCAAAGCCACTGCTGAAGCATGCTATGCCTTGTTACTTAAAGGCAGCGACTGGCTATCTGAAACAGCTGCGGTAGAAATCCAAGCAGGAAATAAAATCATCAAGAGCACAGATGAAACTTCTGAAGCAGGAACAGGCACATTTTCTAAAACCTTTTCCGGCGATCAAGTTCAGCAAGGCATGGGCAATATCAATGTAAAAATTATACCGGCTCAAAACCAAAACAGCAGTATGAGCAGTTGGGGAGCGGTTTACTGGCAATACTTTGAAAATCTGGATAAGATTACCGCTGCAGAAACCCCATTAAAACTGAAGAAAAAAATTTACAGGGAAATCAATTCAGATAAAGGCCCGATACTTGAAGAAGTGAACTCATCTACTGCATTGCGAATCGGGGATAAGATAAAAGTAAGGATCGAGCTCCGTTGCGACCGTGATATGGAATACCTTCATATGAAAGACATGCGGGCTGCCTGTATGGAACCTGTTAATGTGCTGAGTGGCTATAAATGGCAGGGCGGTTTGGGTTATTATGAAACCACCAAGGATGCAGGAACCCATTTCTTTTTCAGTTATCTGCCCAAAGGTGTTTATGTTTTTGAATATCCTTTATTTGTAACCCATTCCGGTGATTTCAGCAATGGCATTACCAGCATCCAATGCATGTATGCACCTGAATTCATCAGCCACAGTGAAGGCATTCGAATCGTAACAGAAAAAGCAAAATAAAGTAGCCGTATTTTTTAAATCGAAATACTGCACTTAGCCTATTTTGCCGAAAGCAAAGGCTTTAATATATTCGGTCATGAAAAATGAACCTGCCTACGAAATTCCGCTCCGTTACCGCAAAATGGAAAATCTCCATATTGTATTCTGGCTATTGAAAGATATCGCCTGGTGTATGATCTGGAGGCCTTTAGGTATTGCCATGATTTTCCCAACTTTGATCATCTCTATCATCATAGCCTGGCGTACCCGGCAATACATGAGTGAGCTTTGCCATAACCTTGCCATCACGCTCTGGATTTCCGCCAACAGTTATTGGATGGTAAGTGAATTCCTTCACTTCGACAGCCGGATCATTTGGGGTGAAATCAGTTTTAAACACCTGGCCCTGATTCCCTTCATCTCAGGCATATTATTGCTCAGCTTTTATTACCTGATTTGGAAGCCGAAACATCACAACGAACTGGAAACCATGTAATTTTTTAAAATGCCCGTCTATACTTGAGGAAGGCTGTTCTTTGCATTATATTTGCCACCCGGAAAAACCATGCAGCCTAAGGAAGCACCGGCTGGTAAATTTCCGGTAAAATATCTCTTATGTTCAGATCTCATACCTGCGGGGCCTTGCGCCTATCAGATGTCAATAGCAAAGTTACCCTGGCCGGCTGGGTTCAAACCGTGCGAAAATTCGGCAGCATCAGTTTTGTAGACCTGCGCGACCGTTATGGCATTACTCAATTGCTTTTTGCTGAGAGCCTGCAAAGCCTGCTTGATGATCAGCCATTAGGAAGGGAATTTGTTTTGCAGGTAACCGGAACCGTTACTGAACGAAGCAATAAGAACCCGCAAATGCCAACCGGAGATGTTGAAATAGCTGTTGAAAAATTTATCATACTCAACAAATCGATAACTCCACCCTTTACCATTCAGGATGATACCGACGGTGGAGATGATCTCAGGATGAAATACCGCTTTCTCGATTTGCGTCGCCCTGCAGTGAAGAAGAACCTCACTTTGAGATACGAAGTGGGAAGAAGTGCCAGAAACTACCTGCATGAACAGCAGTTCATGGATATTGAAACGCCATTCCTCATCAAATCAACACCTGAAGGGGCAAGAGATTTTGTTGTACCCAGCAGGATGAATCCCGGGCAGTTTTATGCATTGCCCCAATCGCCACAAACCTTCAAGCAATTGTTGATGGTGAGTGGATACGATCGTTACTATCAGATTGTAAAATGCTTCCGGGATGAAGACCTTCGTGCCGACCGCCAGCCTGAATTCACCCAGATAGACTGTGAAATGTGTTTTGTGGAACAGGAAGATATATTGATGATGTTTGAAGGGTTGTTGAGAAGGATATTCAAAGATGTGAAAGGGATTGATTATACCGAAACCATCCAACGCATGAGTTGGGAGGAAGCCATGTGGACCTATGGTAACGATAAGCCCGATATCCGTTTTGAGATGAAACTGTGCAACCTGAAGTTTCCTTCACATGCATTTCCCGGAAAATCAAGTATGGAAGCACGGATCAGTGATGCCGGTTTCAAGGTATTTGATGATGCGGAAACCGTCATCGCCTTTGCGGTTCCGGGTTGCAGCGAATATACCCGCAAGCAGACCGATGAACTAACGGAATGGGTTAAACGCCCGCAAATCGGCATGAATGGAATGGTATTCATCAAATGCAATGCCGATGGCAGTTTCAAAAGCAGCATTGATAAGTTTTATGAACCGCAAAAACTTGAGGCTATCGCCACAGCTGTAAATGCAAAAGCTGGCGATTTGATTTTGATACTGGCCGGAAACGAAGAAAAAACCCGTAAAGCGATCAGTGACCTGCGTTTGTATATGGGGCAGCAATTAGGTTTGCGTAAGGTTGATGAATTCAAGTTGTTGTGGGTGCTCGATTTTCCTCTATTCGAATACGCAGAAGAAGGCAATCGCTGGGTTGCCAGGCACCATCCGTTCACTTCACCGCATCCTGCAGATATAGAAAAGATGATCGGGAATAGTCCGGAAATCAGGAATCCCTCAGAATACCTCAAACACCCGTATGCACAAATCAAAGCCAATGCTTATGATATGGTTTTGAATGGCAATGAAATCGGTGGTGGAAGTATCCGCATCTTTCAAAAAGAATTACAGCAGAAAATGTTTGCTGCGCTCGGTATGGATGAAGCAGAGCAACAAAACAAGTTCGGTTTCCTTTTGGGTGCATTTGAATATGGAGCTCCTCCGCATGGCGGTATTGCATTTGGTTTCGACAGGCTATGTGCAATACTTGGCGGCAGTGAAAGCATCCGCGACTTCATTGCCTTTCCAAAAAACAACAGTGGAAGAGATATGATGATAGATGCACCATCCGGTATCGACCAGCAACAATTCGACGAATTGCAGATCAAACTCAATCTCAAGAATCAATAGCATCAGGATGGAAAGTAAAAATCCGGCAATAGATAACCTCGATATCAATTGGGAATACCAGCATTACAGTGAACTCAATAAAGATACCCTCTATCAAATCCTTGCTTTGCGAAGTGAAGTATTTGTGTTAGAACAACAATGTATTTACACTGATGCAGATTTCAAAGATCAGCAAAGCTGGCATTTGTGCGGATGGAAAAATGGAAAATTACAAGCTTATGCCCGTGTCATTCCTCCGGGAATATCCTATCCGGAAGCCAGTATCGGCAGGGTGCTGACTGCAGCACCGGCAAGAAAATCCGGCCTTGGGAAATGGCTCATGCAACTTGCGATCCAACAATGCAGGCAGCAATTTCCGGAACATCCGATCAAGATCGGAGCACAATTGTACCTTCTTGAATTTTACAGGAATCTTGGGTTTCAACCCATTGGTGAAACTTATCTCGAAGACGGCATCCCGCATATCATCATGCTGTTGTAAAATTTACTCCGCCCCGAAACAATTTATTATTACCGCAACATGAAGTTGGATTGTGAATTATGTTACGGCGATTCCGTTACTATTGTTACAACCCATAGGTGACAATGAAATGATCGGTATAAAACAGAAGGTTAATCCCATAAATACTAATTCGTATCTCAAGCCTTGGGAACCAGTTGCTATTTTCTTTACCATGCTGGCAATATCATAACAGCGGCATTTATTTCATAGCCAATTCTGCTTT
>JAPLEF010000084.1:741-1969 GCA_026391525.1 Sphingobacteriales bacterium | reverse complement strand
GTTGGTTATAGACCCTGTAAAAGCACCAAGAAACGGCTATGCGTTCGTGTACCTGAGTAATGAAAGCGATGAGCATGTGTATTTTGATAACCTGAAAGTACAACTGCGGCATGGGCATATCATCGAAGAGAATCATTACTACGCTTATGGGTTAAGGATAGCAGGGATAAGTAGCAGGAAGATGGGTGATGCAGGAGAGGGACAACTGTTGAATTGTCATTTGTATAACGACAAAGAACTCTGGGAAGAGGCGGATTTAGATTGGTATGATTATGGTTTTCGCAATTATGATCCGCAGATAGGCCGCTTTCCGCAGCTCGATCCTCTGACATGGGAGTATCCCGAACTCACCAATTATCAGTATGCGAGTTTAGATCCAATTGCAAATGTTGACTTGGATGGGTTGGAAGGGGTTACTACAGTTGGTGGTTTTTGGAATGGTTCATTTTTGAGTAATCTACCTGGAGTTGGGAATGTTGTAAACCCAAGCTTAAACCTCGCTAAATTAGGTATCAACGCAGCAGTTAATACAGCTCAGTTTTTGATTGTTCGTTCTGAACAATCTACTGTTACAAATAATTTGCAAAAATCAGCTGTTGCTCAACAATCTAGTTTAGTTTCAGAAAATCAAGGACCTACAATTTCTTCTTGGTGTCAAGAATGTGAAACCGATGCACAGAAAGCAGCAAATAAAGCAAAGTTAAAGCGAGACTTCGCTGACATTGGGAAGGATGAAAATGGTGATGATTTTTGGTCAACAAAATTAGCAAAGAACAAAAATTTTAGTAGGTTTTCTGAAAAAATTGCAATACCAATAATTATAGGACTTATTACAGAAGGGATGGGTTCGATGTTTTTTTCGTCTAGTGCTAAGGTAGGTTTAGAAACTGCAGGCAAAGGAGTTAACTTGGGGAAAAAGTATGTTAGTTATCCTGTAATAAAGAAAGTTGCAAACTTAATACCTGAAGGAAAACGTGCAAACCACTTGTTTAAAGGTGCGAATAAACTTGCAGATAATCCAGCTAACAGAACACTTATAGAGACAATATCAAACGGCAAACCTCTTGGTGTAGATGCATATGGAAAAAGTTGGTATATGGGGGTTGATGGTGCAGGTAAATCAGTTTACACTTACACAGAAAATGGAGTAGTCAAAGGCGCAGGTTATGCAACTATGTCTGCCAAAGAAATGATTTTAAAATACGGTTTAAAATAGAGGAAAATGAAA
>JAPLEF010000084.1:0-712 GCA_026391525.1 Sphingobacteriales bacterium | reverse complement strand
GTATCATATCCAGTAACAAAATGATTACTGAAAAAGAAGGGTATGAAGCAATGTTATATATGCTTAAAGCGTATTTGGAAGAAACAGGCTCAAATGACTTGACAGATATTTTAAGTGGTGGAGAATATTGGATAGAAGCTAATAGGCCAGCTGATAGTGCCTTTTGGGAATATTGGCTTGAAGCAATTGATAAAGTTAAAAAAGAAGGACCACCACCTTTAAAAGAACTACATTAAATCAAAACACTATCTTTTGCAGCTTTTTATTGCTTTTAAAGATTATACGGGCCAATATTTAAGCGTACCATTTTTCGCCGCCGTTGGTCTTCAAAGACTAAAAGTAGTAGCCGCCGTCTGGTGTTTTTCACCAGCGGCCTTTAATTGGTTAACAGCATTACTAAATTAATTACATCAAAAATGTAATTAATTCTGGAGTTGATAGTTGTAGTAATTCTCGCTTATATTTATTTATAATTTTTTCTATTCGATAGTTCTTTGAATTCAATTTTTCAGCAGTGGTAGCCGACCCGCTGATTAAATCCTCTGCCGCCGAAATAGCTTCCTTACTATCGGGCAGTGGGGGCATAGGCACACCCTTGTACAATGCCACCTCGCCTGATGCTGGCGGTGTGAATGACCCCATCCCGAAGGCCTATCTAACGGTATTGTTTTTTGATGAGCGATTTAATTTTATAGGCGAGGGCAGTGCAACC
>JAPLEF010000081.1:6285-7400 GCA_026391525.1 Sphingobacteriales bacterium | reverse complement strand
CAATCCTTTGAGTTTTTCCCGATGAAATGCAGGTTGTATTAACCGCCGTTGTTTTAGCCAATAATTGCCATTTGAAAACAGCAGCCCTTTTCCGAAGAATTCAACTGCCCGTTCTGTAGCTAATTCTGATTTATTATAGTTTTTGTGATTTTCTTTTAAGATGTAATTAATAAACTCTGGATTTTGTGTTACAATTAGTTTTCTATTGATACCTAAAGCTGCTGAATAAGTGCCTGAAAAGGCGTCCATACTTTTTGAAATAAACTTTATTGGATTATTTAAAAATTCATTTGATTTTAGGGTCGTTTGAAATAATGAATAACCAACAGGAAGATTATACTTTTTCTTTTTAATATCCATTGTCAAATTTAAATATTGTGTCTAAACCGTTGATATTAATTTCTCACTTTACAAATCGCAGAGTGTGTCCCGTAGCATGACGCACAAC
This sequence comes from Sphingobacteriales bacterium, assembly GCA_026391525.1. Classification (GTDB taxonomy): domain Bacteria; phylum Bacteroidota; class Bacteroidia; order Chitinophagales; family Chitinophagaceae; genus Ferruginibacter. Next base: position 6,952 of record JAPLEF010000081.1, on the reverse strand, counting down.
TCGTTATTTGCCGCAACACTAATTTACTTTATTGCTCCAATACAGCCTAATTAGGTTGGATTGGAGCAATTGGAATTTACCCGGTAATATGGTTCAAAAGAATGGAACCATGGCAGAGCACCTTTGTCGCCTTACCTGTGCGAAAAAAATGCTGTTGGTGATAACAATATAAGAGGTGTTAAAAAATCAGCGAAACGTCCTCTTCGAGAGACGTTTCTGAGAAGGAGCGAAACGTCCTCTGCGAGAGACGTTTCTGGGAAGGAGAGTGTCAGAATATTATTACAAAATGTAATAATAATGTGTCTAAATGTAAAATAAACATTACATTTATGAAAACAATAAAAATCATGTCAAACAAATTACTATTACCAAATAAGTTTAAACTTATTGGTTGGTGTCTTTTGATACCTGCTACAATTTTGGGTCTTATTTTAAGTTTCACCGATTTTGAAGCCTTTCCGATTAAAGCCAAGGCATTTGCAATTTTCAACAATGAAGTTTTTGGCAAAAGTCAATACTTATCGATTATTGAAACTAATATTACAAATACAGTTGTTGGCGTCTTATTTATTGTCGGAGCAATGTTTGTAGGTTTTTCAAAAGAAAAAAAAGAAGACGAATTTATTGCAAAGCTTAGATTATCTTCTTTGCTTTGGGCTGTTTGGGT
>JAPLEF010000081.1:0-6251 GCA_026391525.1 Sphingobacteriales bacterium | reverse complement strand
TTTCTGAGTTTCCTCTTTGTTTATGGTACAGCTTTTCTCACAGTCATGATGTATAACATGTTTACTGTCCTAATAATTTTCATTTTTAGATTTAATTACATTTTGTATAAAAATTCTAAATCTGTGTCCGATGAAAAATAATATTAAAGTTGAACGAGCTATCAAAAATCTGACACAAGAGGAACTGGCAAATAAAGTGTCAGTCAGTAGGCAGACGATTAATGCGATGGAAGCAAATAAATATGTGCCGTCCACTGTCTTGGCTTTAAAAATTGCAAAGGTTTTTACTAAGTCTGTTGAAGAGATATTTTTCCTTGAGAAAAGTGATTAGTTCCGTAAACATAGCAGCCAACTCGTTATTTGCCGCAACACTAATTTACTTTATTGCTCCAATACAGCCTAATTAGGTTGGATTGGAGCAATTGGAATTTACCCGGCAATATGGTTCAAAAGAATGGAACCATGGCAGAGCACCTTTGTCGCCTTACCTGTGCGAAAAAAATGCTGTTGGTGATAACAATATAAGAGGTGTTAAAAAATAACGAAACGTCCTCTTCGAGAGACGTTTCTGAGAAGGAGCGAAACGTCCTCTGCGAGAGACGTTTCTGGGAAGGAATCCTGCCATCAATATTTTACGAAAGATACCGTATTGATCAGCTGCCCGTTTTCGTATGCAACGATGCGGTAAGTACCCGATGGATATTGCTCAACATTAACAGGAAGTAGCGTATTACCCGGTTGAACCGTTATGGATTGCTGCATTAATTTCCTGCCATTCGCATCAATCAGTTGCCAAACTAATTTTACCTTTTTATCACTGCTTATTTGTAAGCTGGCCTGATTCACTACCGGATTGGGATACACGCCAATCAACGCTATTGAACTACCTTTTTGCAGTAATACCAGCACCGTACTGTAAGTAACACCACCATCGGCATCAGTTACTTTTAAGCGATAGTAATTCCTGCCTGATAAAGGCTGCACATCTGTAAATTGAAAGGCTTGTAAACAACGCAAGGCATCAGCCTGAAGTTGATAGATGGTTTGATAGTTCCTACCATCACCACTTCTTTCCAAAGTAATGTTCACAAATAAAGCCTGGGTACAATTTACTTTCCAACTGATTTGGTTTGCATCTTGATTACGATAGCCATTAAGGTACTCTATACTCACTGGTAATGCGCCTAATGGTCCACCCAGACTGAATGTACCAAAACTGGTAATGGGTGTGGTTACGGTACTTATACCACCTGCCCCATCAAATAAACCTCCCAGATCATCCCATGCGGATACGCCATTCCATCTTACAACGCGGATACTCGCAGGCGTTATGATGCCATTGTTAGTAATTTGAAAATACTTGAAATTGATGCTTGCGGCATTTGAAGCTAATGCACCCGGGCGGGAGTTCACTTCACGGTTGATATCCCAGCGGTAAGGACTGATAATATTGATACCTGGTGGCAAACCAGTTCCGTTATTAGGATTGCTGCGGAAATATTCTACCGACCATTCGGTAGAATCGGCTGATAGTGTGCTAATGCTTGCCGGTGCAAATTCGCCCGCCTCATCTGATACCGGGAAGGTATAAACGCCAACTGAATTACTGTTACGTTTTAATTGCCCGATTACATGTTTGGATATATCTGCCCCCGTAATTGCATTTTGAGAAGGGTTGCCTACCAATACAAAAACATTATTTGTTTTTACATCCAGATTGCCTGCCACAAAGTTGAGTTTGGCATTCCATCCGCCGGCAAGGCTCAGTACAGAATTTGCCCGCACTCCAGAGGGGTTGTTGATGGTTAAGGAAACATCATTGTTAACCGGACCGGTAATTGTAATCGTTTGCAAAGCAGATCCGTTCAGTTCAATGCCCGTAGCGGTAGAGGTGCCAGTTTCAGTAATGACACCTGTGGTAACGATTGCACCACCGATTTTCAAAACAGTGTTTGCAGAAGAACCCTGAAGATCTAATGTAGTTCCGGTGATCTGCTCCAGATTACCATTTACCGTAATTACAGCATTTGTTGAGCCATTAGACAGGTTGAGTAATCCGTCGTTGATGATAAGATTGCCTTGTATCGTAATATTAGTTGGATTACTTGCCAATCGTATACCTGCACTGGTACCCAGGTTGGTAAGTTTGAAATCACCCTGAAAAACAGTATTGGCAGGCAATGCGATATTGCTGATCCCGGCACTATTGGCCGCAGGCGTATCATATTCAATACCACCATAAACTGGCGTACCCAGCCATACCGATGGAAATGCAGATACCGACCCAGTTACTTTAATTAGAGAACCCTGTTCCCATTTTCCACCAATCACTACCCCGCCGTTTTTGTCTAACTGGTAAGTGGCGCCGGATGAAATCCTGAACTTGTTCATCCCCGTTGGATTACTGCCTGATGCGATTGCCGGGCCAACATAAAATAGTTTATTGATGATGATGGAATCCTGTGCATTGAGCCTTGGACCACCGGATGTATTGATAGCTTGGTTTACGCATCGTACATCGCCGTTGAAAACCATCCATCCACTACTCAGCAGCGTACTGCCGAAACTAAAAACATTGTTGGTATTGCTTTTTAAAGTAAGAGAAGAACCTGCAGCCACCACTTCATAATAGGTTACCGAAGCATTGTTGATGGTGAGGCTACGGTTAGCCGCCACGCTATTTTCAAGCACAAGCTGAGTATTGTTTATTACCGTGAATGAGGCTAAGCCGATATCATTCCCGGCAAGATCGTAGTTTACGGTAATGGTAAGCCCATTATCGAAGGTTACCGAATCATTAGCACCGGGTGCAAATGGTAGTGGTGGACCACCACTGATATTCGACCAATTACCTGCAGTACTCCAGTTACCTGCTGTGCCACCTATCCAGAAATAAGTATATGCGGATACCGGCAGGAAGGCAATAGAGAAGAGAAGTAAGATGTAGACTTTTTTCATAGCAAACAATTAACAAGTAAAAGTACGCAAGATTTTCAACTGGTGCAACTTAAACCTTCATAAAAAACACAATATAGTCCAATATCGGCTATCGCCTCATTGTACTATTTGTTTGATACCATCGGCATTTATACCGATTGGACAAACAATATAGTCCAATATCGGCTATCGCCTCATTGTACTATTTGTTTGATACCATCGGCATTTACCACTATAAGATTTATAAAATATTGGCATATTATATAAATCACATTGGTATAAAACCAGCCAGGTTATATAAAAAAAGCCTCCCTGTTTAGAGGGAGGCTGCTTTCTGGAAAATTAAAATCAATGATCTTTTTTAACTTCTTTTACTGCTTCTTTAGCACCATCAACCACTTTGTCAGCAGCTTTCTCAACACCTTCAGCAGCTTTATCCATTGCTTTACCAGCAGCATCAGCAGCTTTTTCAACACCTGCTTTAGCACTGTCGATAGTGTTACCGGCAGCTTCAGCAGCATTGTTCATCATGCTACCAGCACTGTCTGCCATCTTACTCATCTGGCTTGCATCAGCAGCAACAGGATCAGTAGTAGCACCTTCAGTAGTTTCAGTTTTTTTCTCGTCGTTGCAAGAAATCATAAATGCAGCGATAGCGGCAATAGTAAGGAATTTTTTCATTGTCTGGGTTTTTAAATTTTTGCGAAATTAGAGTAAATCACCATATAAACAAACGAATGTTTCACTTTTTTTGAAAAACAGCCTTAAAACCTAAATTTTTGTGTTGTATCTCACTTTTTTCTGAAAAAAAGGCGCACAGGCACACCGGTGAAGTTGAAATGCTCTCTTAACTGGTTTTCAAGATAATTCCGGTAAGGGGCTTTTATATCATCGGGGTAATTACAGAAAAATACAAAGCTCGGCGTATGGGTGGGTAGCTGTGTAACGTATTTGATCTTAACGGAATGGCCCCTTACCACAGGTGCATGGTAATGTTCAATGGCTTTCAGCATCACTTCATTCAATTTTGAAGTAGCCACTTTACGGTGCCGGTTATCGTATACCTCCAATGCCGCTTCAATGCTCTTGAAAATCCGCTGCTTTTCCGTTACAGAAATAAACAAGATGGGCACATCGCTGAACGGAGCCAATCTTTTTTTCAAGTCTTTTTCATAATCTCGTGAGGTATTGGTTTCTTTCTCTACGAGATCCCATTTGTTTACCAAAACAACAATGCCCTTCCCTTTTTTAACGGCAAGCGAAAATATGGAAAGGTCCTGAGCAGTTATTCCTTTACCGGCATCCAACAAGAGCAAACAAACATCTGCTTCATCCATAGCCTTGATGGCCCTGATTACGGCATAAAATTCCAGGTCTTCATGCACTTTGGTCTTGCGCCGTATACCGGCCGTATCTATGAGGATAAATTCTTTGTTAAAAAGGTTGTAATGGGTATGGATGGTATCTCTTGTAGTACCTGCAATATCACTTACAATAGTGCGCTCCGATCCAATCAAAGCATTAAGCAAAGATGATTTTCCAACATTGGGCTGTCCGATTATGGCAAATTTAGGAAGCGCCACCACATTTTCATCCGCAGCCGGCTCATCCGGTATCAGTGCATTGATAGCATCCAACAATTCGCCTGTTCCACTTCCACTGATGGAAGAAAGGAAGAAAATTTGATCAAAACCCAAACTGTAAAACTCGCTGGCTTCCATCAGCCGGTTGTGATTATCAACTTTATTCACCACCAACAAAACCGGTTTGTCGCTTCTCCTCAACATATCGGCCATGGCTTCATCAAGATTCGTGATACCGGTGGAGGCATCAACCATGAATAAGATCACATTGGATTCGTCTATTGCGATATGCACCTGTTTTGCAATTTCCTTTTCAAACACATCTTCACTTCTGGCCACAAAACCGCCGGTATCAATAAGGTTAAACGATTTTCCTGCCCATTCGGCCACTCCATATTGGCGGTCGCGCGTAACTCCACTTACGTCGTCAACAATCGCTTTGCGTTCTTCCAGCAAACGGTTGAAGAAGGTGCTTTTCCCTACATTAGGCCTACCGGTTATGGCTACAGTAAAACTCATAAAATTTAAATTTTAAAAAAGGTAATGTTATGGATAAGGAAATTAGTGGATTCCTATACCCGCCATTCCTATTGATATCCGTATTCCCTCAAGTGGGTTTCATTATCACGCCATTTGGGCCTTACTTTCACAAACAACTCAAGGAATACTTTACGGTCGAGAAAAGCTTCAATATCCTTTCGAGCCAATGTACCTAATTGTTTAATCATGCTGCCCTGTTCACCGAGGATGATGCCTTTTTGGGTTTCACGCTGTACGATGATATCCGCTGAAATTTTAGTGAGGGTGGTTTTCTCTTTAAATTCCTGTACCAAAACTGTTGCGTGATAAGGTAACTCTTCGTGATACAGTTGAAATATTTTCTCCCTAATGAGTTCGCTCACAAAAAATTTAGTGGGCATATCGCTCAAATCGTCGCCTTCATAAAAGGGTTGTCCTTCAGGAAGAAATTCGAGGATGCGTTTCAACAGGTTGTCTAAGCCGGTTTTCTTCAATGCTGAAATCAGTATCACATCCTTTGAATAATCCTGTGCCGAAAAAAAGGTTTTCAACACTTCCAGTTTTAAGAGATCTTTTACGGTGTCGATCTTGTTAATCAGCACGATTGCCGGCGATTTAAGCCGTAAACTGCTGAAAACTTGGTGAACTTCCTCATGATTATCCTGTGCATCAAGCATTAACAAAGCTAAGTCTGCATCTTCCAGACTTCCTTTTACAGCCTGCATCATTTTTTCATGAAGCTTGTAACGGGGGTCGATGATTCCGGGAGTGTCTGAAAAAATGATCTGATACTCTTTTTCGGTGAGAATGGCTTTGATCCGGTGCCTGGTGGTTTGTACTTTATGCGAAACGATGGCCATTTTTTCGCCCATCAAGGCATTCAGCAAAGTGCTTTTTCCTGCATTGGGCTTCCCGAATATGTTTACAAATCCTGTTTTCATCATGTAGGCCCAAAAAAAATGCCGGGCTAAAGTGCCCGGCAAAGCTATCTTATTTTATTCATTTATTGTCTTACCCATGTTGCGGTTCTTATTGATCCTGGTATAGGACCCGGAGCTGTAAAAATTAATTCGTATCTCCTCTACCAACCCCATCATTTTTTATCCATCAATGCTGCATAATTTTGCGGTAGCAATTGTTCGATGTTGTTTATTTTTTGGTCGTTGATATTTTCAAAAACGTAGGTAAGCCATTGGATCGGATTTACATGGT
>JAPLEF010000182.1 GCA_026391525.1 Sphingobacteriales bacterium | reverse complement strand
AGGGTATCTTTCAATATTTCTTTGTGCATATAAAAAATAAAGTTGAACAAGTGTAAACGCTATTAGGATTAATACAAGTACGATTATTACTATTTTCATTTTTAGTATTTAGCTATTTTTATTTATAATTCGCCTCCGTAGGTCTTTCTTCAAAGTTTCCGTTGTTTTAAAGCCGCCCTGTGTTGTTTTCACCAGCGGCTCGAAAACAGGTGTGTGAGTAAAAAAACTGCGGAAAATAAGGATGCTTTTTCACTGTTTTCCCATGCTGCATGGTATCCTGGCCTGCTGTGAAAAACCCAATTACCATTTTATCATCTTCAATGTTTTAAACCTTCCAGATTGAGTGATGCTGATGAAATAAGTTCCGGCTGACAGCTGTTGGCCAAGGAGTATGGCTTTACCAGATGTTGTACTTCCTTCGCTAACAATTCTACCCGTTGCATCGTATATGCGGTAACGTATGATATCATCGGAATGGCTTTTTACTTCCAGCTTAAATGATACTGAAGATGGATTTGGAAAGAGGTTTACGTCAAATGTATTGCTCAACTGACTTGCCGGATCGGCTGATTTTTCATTCCTGCTAAAAGGTACCGAACTTCTGCAGGCTGATAAATTCACCGCAAGTTTCCTTGTAGAACTGCCTCCGCAGCTGTTGAGAGCATTTACCCCTATAAACCCACTTATCACATTATCGGGATAAATTACACTTATCCGCGTAGTTCCTTGCCCCGAAACCAAAATGGCTCCTGCCGGTACCGTCCATTGTAATGATGTTGCATTGATGGGTATGGTTGGTATACTGTATCTATAAATCCTATTTGGACATAAAGTGGATTCTTCCAGAACAATATTTACAGGTGATGATGCCGCTGATGCTTTTACGGTAAGCGATCTTGTACTGCTGTTACCACATCCATTGCTTGCTGTAACAGTTACCGTACCAGAGGTAAAGCCTGCTGGGAAAAAGAAGGAAATGCTGTTGGTTCCTTGCCCGAAGATGATCGCTCCCGGAGGCGCCGTCCAGGTATAACTGATTCCGGGTATGGCTGCAATTGTATAGGTTGCCCTTTCAACCGCAACAGGAACTACATAATCACATACCTGGGTTGGTCCGCTGATACCTCCCGGTGTTGCAGGATTAGTACGGTTGATGTACAAAATCCTTGCACTGCTTGTGCCACATTCATTGATTGCTTTTACAGATAGGCTACTGTTACTGAAGCCGGAAGCTAAGTATACATTTACAAGGGTATCATTTGGCCCGGGTCCGTTCGGATGGATGATGGTTAATGCTGCAGACGGAGATTCCCATAAATATCCGGTTGCGCCAGAAACCTTTCTGATACGATAACTCACCGCATTGCTGTTGCCGATAAACGGACAGATATCAGCGGTACTTGCTGTAATGATCCCGGGTATGGAAGGGTTGGTAATACCCACAGTTAATGAAGGCCTTACCGACAATCCGCATGCGGTATTCCTTACACTTGCATAGATGTTGCCGGCCGTGAAACTACCGGTAAAGGATACCTGTACTGATGAAGTGCCTTGTCCACTCACTATTTGCATGGTACTGCTGTTGCTAACCGACCAGGTAATAGTTGATCCGGAAGGTGCTGTAACGGTATAGGTAGCAGGAGTGCTAAAAAAGGCACAAGCTTTTGTGGAGCCGGAGATTGCCGAAACAGAAGTACTCAAATTCAGCGTCGCTATTGAATCACAGCCCACAGCACTATTTAAGGCTACACTGTAAACTCCAGCAGCAGTATAACTATTGCCATTCCACAAGTAAGGCAACTGGTTTACACATATCGAAACATTACTGATGCTGCTAACCGGGTTACAGGCATACAACCGGGCTATCCTGTTTCTGCCTGTGTTGTTATAACTGGTAAAATCTCCGGCAATGAGTAATTTCTTAAAGTCTGGTTGAATGGCCATTGCCAGGATTGTTGCATTCGCACCGGCAGCATCAGGATTGAATTGAGTATCGATATTTCCATCAGCAAGCAAACGGGCCAGATGGCTGGCAGGTACACCATTATAGGATGTAAAATCACCTGCTATGAAAATTTTTCCGTTTGGCAACTGTAACATCGAGTAGATGTTGCCGTTAGCCCCGGTTCCACCCGAATTGAAAGTTGCATCAATACTTCCATCATTTAATAACCGGGTAATGTGGCCTGCCGATGTAGTATTTACCGAAGTACTGTAGGCAGTAAATAATCCCGCTATAATTATCTTCTCATCTGGTTGTAAAATTATTTTCCTTACATCATCATCAGCACCCAAAATAGTTTGTCCGTCTGTTGAATTGAAACTGTTATCTGTTGTACCGTCTGAATTAACCCTTGCTATATTCTTTAAGCTCAGTAACCCCTGAATTTTGTCAAAATGGCCTCCAATAATAAGCTTGCCATCAGTTTGTGGAATGGCATCGTAAACAAGAGGCAAACTGAATACCCCATTGGTTCTGAATGCAGGAACGAAACTATAATCTCTTGAGCCATCAGCGTTTAGCCTTAATAGTGAATTATTGGTTCCGTTTGCCCCGATTAGGATCTTCCCATCCGGCAGCACCCTGATGAACTCAAGGCTGCTAAATGCATTGATATTCTCATATTGCGCATGAAAACCAGCATCCTTGCTGCCATTGTTGTTAAGCCGGAGAAGAAACCATTCATCTGTACTGTTGAAACTGGTGAATACGCCTGCCACTACTATCTTGCCATCAGGTTGTATCGCAATGGCAGAAACACTGCTGTTTGGTCCGATGCCTCCAGTATTGAAACTGGCGTCCTTACTGCCATCCGGTAATAAACGAACCAGATAATTCGTCTGGCTGCCATTATAGTTGTAAAACCTTCCACCTGCTATGATGCTTCCATCAGCTTGGATGGCAACAGCTCTTACTGTATTGTTTGCACCGGTTGCAGAAGGATTTATCAGGAAAGCAACGTCTTCTGAACCACTGTCGGTGAACCTTCTGATGCGCAAATTTCGCGTTGCTGATCCTGCTTCTCCGTTGATACCATAACCGCGGTTTGTGTATCTCGACACAATGGTTTCTCCAGCTACAAACTTTCCATTATTCTGTTGGGCCAGATCGAAAATATTCTCATTCAGGTAAGGATGGATCTTGTATTTGAATGAAGCATCCGTTGTACCATCTGCATTGAGTCGGTTAACTTTTCGGCCTTCGGGCTCATCAAAACTGTTGCGGTGTTCGCCCCAACTCACCAGGATTTTTCCACTCGGCTGGTAAAGGATCACATTAACTCCTCCATTATAGGCATTGTTTGCAGTTGTAGCGAACCCTGGGTCTCTTGTACCGTCTGGTAAAAGCCGAATCAACTTTCCCGGTGTTACATTGTATTGGTTGAAATTTCCTCCAATGATTATTTTCTGATCAGGCTGAATACAGATAGCTTTAACAGCAAGGTCTGCACCTGTTCCACCTGTGTTGAAAGTGCTGTCTGTTTGTCCGTTGGAAAGCAACCGGCAAAGCTGGTCACCTGTGCTATTTTCCATTCCTGCAAGAATTCTCCCATCAGCCTGTATCGCTAATGAAATAACGGTTCCGGTTATACGACTATTAATCGTGCTGAAGTTTTTATCAACAGTACCATTGGCATTCAATCGGATGAGAAACGGGTTTACCCATCCGTTAAATGCTGTAAATGAACCGCCAATTAAAATTTTTCCATCAGCCTGAATAGCCATAGTGCAAACGCCGGCATTGGCTCCGGAACCTGTTTTAAAACTGGTATCGCGGCTCCCATCAGTGTTCAAACGGATACAACTTATTCCTGAAGTGCCATTGTAAGCTGAAAAGCTACCGGCAAGCAGAATCTTACCATCTTGTTGCAAAAGCAATTTCACAACAGGGCCATTGGCACCTATCCCAGCCATATTGAAACTATTATCCATTCTGCCATTGGAATCAATCCTGGTAATGTAATTGGCTATTTTGCCGTTGAAACCGGTGAAATTTCCACCTAATACCATTTTACCATCTGTTTGTAAAGCAATGCTGTACACATCATTATTGGCACCCTCTGCAACTTCAGTATTACCCTGATCTGACGGGTTAAAGCTGAGATCAGTTTTACCGGCCTGTGCAAGAACGTTTAGGGGAGAGAAATTGAAAGAACAGAGTAAAAATATTACGATCAGGTAATTATAGAAAACCTGTTTCATAGCGTTTGGTTTGGTAATCAATGTTTCGTTGATTTTTCAGCAATCCAGAAACCTCTGCAACTGAAAGAGAAATAATACTTTAGCCTATTGCTAATATTCAGGAGGGGTGATATGGCAGGACAGAGGAGGTTAAACAATAGTATCTGTTTAAATAGCTCAAACAAATACGGTGTAAAGGTATACTAAAATTTCCTAAGGTGAGCCTAATACCATAATTTAATATGGGGTTTAATTTGATAGGTTAAGATAGGGCATACAAAAACAGATTTCATAACTTGGCATCGTGAAAGAAAAAAATGTTTGTAAAGAAAAACAACAACTTTAGTGTCAACTCCATTTCTATTTTATCCATTACATGAAAAAAAAGAATACAAGGAGTAAAATCCTACTCAGTTTTATAGCGGCAGTGCTTTGCATTGGTTTTTTTGTGCTGATCACTTATCGCAATATGGTATTGACAGAACAGGAAAGCCGTTCTATCAGTTCTTCTATTGATGTGTTGCAGAAGCTACAGAATGTATGGTCGGATGTGCAGGATATAGAAACTGGTCAACGTGGATTCATCATTACCGGAAATGAACAGTTCCTGGAATCGTACCGCCGGGGCATCGAGAACCTGCGTAATGATACAGCAGTACTCAAGGCTTTGCGAACTGCCGATTCTTCAGATCGGATCAATTACAGCAATCTGATCGGTTTAATAGAGCAAAAAGTTCAAGCCAGCAAATATGCTGTTGAATTGCGCAGGATCTACGGAATAGATTCTGCTGCAAAGTATGTGGAGCGCATGGAAGGGTTTGCCCTGATGAACAATATCCGTAATCATGTGAGCATGCTCGAAAATCAGGATCGCATCACCCTTCAGTATTCAAGCCTGAAGCGCGACAGTCTTTCCCAAAAAAGAGCATGGCAGCTTTTTTCACTTGCCATCATCTTTTTTGTGATCCTTTATATCAATTACCGTGTAATCAATCGCGACTTCATCTTCCAGCAAAAAAGTGAAAGGCTGCTCAGGTATAACGCTTCGCTGATCAGTATCATTTCTGATGCCATTGTTACAACAGATAAAGAGTATAAAATTACTAACTGGAACAAATATGCGCAGAAATTATATGGCTACGATGAAAATGAAGCACTTGGAAGAGGATTACTAGAACTGCTGCATATAGAATCTGAAAGTCTGTCTATGGAAGAAGTAATAAAGCTTTTTAATGAAACAGGCCAATGGAAAGGTGAACTGATTCACTATCAGAAAAACGGAACGCCTCTAAATGTAGATGTTGCCGTATCAGCAATAGTAGATCCTAGCGGTGAAATCATAGGTACTGTTTCGGTGATACGGGATATCACAGAAAGGTACCGCACTGAAAAAAGGTTGAAGCAACTTACTTATAACCTAGAAGAAGAAGTGAAAGAAAAAGTGGCTGAACTCAACGGCATCTTTGAACGCATCACCGATGCCTTTATCGCATTGGATAACGACTGGAACTACACCTATGCCAATACCCGTGCTGCAGCCATGGACAACTTCCTGCCTGAAGACCTGATTGGAAAAAACATCTGGGAGATTTTTCCGCATGTCATTACCGAACCGTTCTATGAAGCGTTGCATCGTGCTAAAGAAACCCGCGAATCTTTGCGGCTTGAATTGTACTTTTCCAAAAACGATCAATGGTTTGAAGATCTCATCTATCCATCCGAGAACGGGATGTCGGTTTATTACCGTGATATCACCAACCGTAAAAAAGCGGAACAACAGTTGCTCGACTCAGAAAAAGAACTCTCCATATCAAACGAGAGGTTCCTTCTTGTAGCTAAGGCTACCAATGATGCTGTTTGGGATTGGGATATGCAAACCGATGTGATCTGGGGCAATGAAAGTTTCCGGAAAATCTTTGGAATAGGAGCCGAAGAACCCATCAGTTTTGAACAATTCGCTTCGCGCCTTCATCCTGAAGACCGTGATATGATCATGCATAATTTGAATAATGCCCTTGCCACTGGTACAACCTATCTCGCAGAAGAATTCCGGTTTCTATCCGAACAGGGGGATTATCTCACCTTATACGACCGTGCTTATATTCTTTATGATGAAGCCGGAAAAGCATTCCGTATGCTTGGCGCTATGCAGGATATTACACTTCAGAAACTTGCTCAACACCAGTTACTCATCGAAAAAGATCTTTCAGATAATATCATCAATAGCCTGCCCGGTATTTTTTATCTGTTCAATCAAAAGGGAAATTTCCTTCGCTGGAACAGAAATATGGAACAGGTAACCGGATATTCAGGAAGAGAATTGCAATTACTTCATCCGGTAACTCTTTTCGATGAATCGGAACAGGGCCTGATCAGCGATAAAATTAAAAATGTGTTTCTTACCGGAGAAGATCAGGTGGAGGCTTTTCTCAAAACAAAAGATTATAAAATGCTGCCCTATTATTTTACCGGAATGGTGATCAATTATGAAGGAGAAGATTGTTTGATGGGCGTAGGAATTGATATTTCGGAAAGAATTAAATCGCAACAGGAACTGAAAGAAAGTGAAGAGCGTTACCGAACACTGATTGAGCAAGCTTCAGACGGGATTTTTATCAGCAATCAGGATGGTGATTATGTAGACGTGAATACCAGTGCGAGTATCCTTACCGGTTATTCTAAAGCAGAATTATTGAAACTCAACATCAGGGATATCATACTTGAACACGACCTTACCGAAAGGCCCCTGATGTTGGGTGAAATAAAAAAAGGGATGGTGCTGATCAATGAAAGAACCATGCGGCAAAAAAACGGACAATTGATTGTGGTGGAAATCAGTGCGAAGATGTTGCCCGACGGCCGGTTTCAGGGTATTGTAAGAGACATTACCGCCCGCAAGAAAACAGAAGCTGAAATCCGTATGTCGGAGCATAAATACCGGTTACTTTTCAATAGCAACCCTATGCCCATGTGGATGATTTCAATGCCGGAACGCAATTTCCTGGATGTGAATGATGCTGCCATCGCATTTTACGGATACAGCAAAGAAGAATTCATGGGCATGAACATACGCGACCTTCGTCCCGATAACGAGTACAGCAAGTTTTCAGAAATCATCAGCAGTTTCAAATCGGGTATCACTAATGCGGTAACCTGGAAGCATAAGAAGAAAAATGGAGTCGTGATCAAAGTGAATATCATCACCCATGAAATACTATATGAAGGGAAACAGGCGAAGCTGTTTCTTGCCAATGATATCACCGAAAAAATTGAAGCCGAAGAAAAACTGCAGCGCTCGCATGAAGAATTGCGTCAGCTTGCAACGCATCTTCAGGATATCCGTGAAGATGAGCGAACACGCATTGCCCGTGAAATACATGATGAGTTGGGGCAGCAGCTTACCGGCTTGAAAATGGACATCTCCTGGCTCAGCAAAAAAATCAACGGGCAAGCTCCTGAAATCAACCAAAAACTAGCTGAATCATTGGTGCTGATAGACGATACCGTAAAAACCGTACGGCGTATTGCCACCCAACTACGACCCAGTATACTCGATGATCTTGGTTTGATCTCTGCCATGGAATGGCAAAGCGAGGAGTTTGAAAAAAGATTCAAAATCGAAACAGTATTCAAAGCCAACATCACTGTTTTGGATATTGATGCGGAAGTATCCACCGGGTTGTTCCGTGTATTTCAGGAAAGTCTCACCAATATCCTCAGGCATGCTAAAGCCAGCCGGGTGAATGCATCTTTGCATCTTGAACATGAATCGCTTACTTTGCAAATTACCGATAACGGTGTGGGATTTGAGGTAGATAATATCGGGGAGAAGAAAACCCTTGGTTTGCTCGGCATGAAAGAGAGAACCCTGATGATGGGAGGAACTTATCACATCACCAGCGATCCGGGCATGGGTACAACTGTATTGATAACAGTGCCTATACATCATTAACTTTACCATTGTATGATTAGAATGTTGATAGCAGACGACCACTCGGTGGTGCGAAAAGGATTAAGGCAAATCTTGCTGGAAGGTTTCCCTACTGCCCATATTGAAGAAGTGCCCGATGCAGAGGAAATGATCAAAAAAATCATCCATGAACAATGGAATGTGGTGATCAGCGACCTGTCGATGCCCGGAAGAAGCGGGCTGGAAGCACTCTCGCAAATCAAACAAATCAACGCAAAATTACCCGTACTCATCCTGAGCATCCATCCCGAAGAACAATACGCACTTCGGGTGCTCAAAGCAGGTGCAGCTGGATACCTGAGCAAGGATATGGCACCCGATGAATTGGTAAACGCCGTTCACAGGGTAATGCTGGGTAAAAAATACATTACTGCCTCCATAGCCGAAAAATTAGCAGCGGTATTAGACCGCGATAATGGCCGCGCTCCTCATGAAAACTTATCCGACCGGGAATTTAGTGTGATGAAGATGCTCGCAGCAGGAAAATCGGTATCTGATATCGCCGAATCACTATTTCTTAGCGTGACCACAGTTAGTACCTATCGTTCGCGCATTCTGGTTAAAATGAATATGAAGAGTAATGCCGATCTCACCTTATATGCAGTAGAGAATAAACTGATCTAAATTATTGAATAAATGGTAGTACATATACTACATTAACTCTATTCCATTAGCTACAAAAAAAACTTTTGGGAGGTTTTACTTTGCAGCCATATAGATAATACCAATGTGATTTATGTAATATGCCAATATTTTATAAATCTTACAGTGGTAAATGCCGATGGTATCAAACAAATAGTACAATGAGGCGATAGCCGATATTGGACTATATTGTTTGTCCAATCGGTATAACCTAGTGAACAGCATTCATGCCATCTATCAGGTACTGGTTGTTGACCAATCTAAAATCTTTACCGACCGTATCAGCCTCTTGTTGAATGAAATGGATTGTATCAAATCTGTTGATGTAGCCACTGATTTCGAACAGGCAACCCCAATGATAAATCAATATTTTTTTGATATTATCCTTGTGGATATGGAACTACCGGAAAAAAAAGGTTTCGCACTGTTGCAATATATCAAGGCAACATCACCGAAAACCAAAATTATCATCATCACGAATAAATCGGATGATTATTACAGGGCTTGGGGGGCAAAAATCGGCACTGATTACTTTATAGATAAATCAGCTGACTGCGACAAGATTTTGCAAATCATTACAGATTTTCCTCATGCCGAAAACATTGTAAATACTATGAAGAGCTATACAAACAAACAGGCAACACAACATTAGCCGTGAACACACCTCCAACAAAAATTCTTTCCAATTCCTTAAAGAATGACAAACTAAGAGGCTGTCTCAAAAGGGTAGCCTCTTTTTTTATTTTT
>JAPLEF010000179.1 GCA_026391525.1 Sphingobacteriales bacterium | reverse complement strand
TTTTCGTAGGCTCGAATGTTTGCCGCCAGCTTCCTTCAGATTCGCAGTCGCCCACGACACCCTTGCTCTTGGCTAATACTTCTTACTGTAAAGCGTATTCGGGACTTGCACCCTATAGCTGTTATACATGCCTGACACACGAAAAAAGCAGTAATTAACCGCTTTTTTTCTAGCTCCCCTTAATAATGAAAGTTGCAGCAATTTCTTTTAATCATAATGAAATCGGCATTTAGCAATCTGAATCTCATCATCAACGACCCTGTAAATTAATCTATGTTCCTCATCAATTCGTCTTGACCAAAAACCAGCATAGTTAAATTTTAATGGTTCAGGCTTTCCAATCCCTTCATATGGATTACGGGAAATGTCTTTCAACAACTCATTGATTCGTTTCAGTTTTTGTTTGTCATTTTTTTGCCAGAAAAGATAGTCCTCCCAGGATAATTGGGTGAAAACAAATTTCATCAGTCATCCAGTTTTTTGATTAATTTTTTACCTGATTTCAAGGCTTCTATTGACTCATCCAAACGCTGTTGATTGATACGGGAAGACAATTCGTGTTGAGTATTTTTTAGTGAATTATATTCCTCTAATGAAATAACTACCACCCCGGTATCTTTTCCTCTATTAATAATAAGTGTTTCGAAACTTTGGGTAACCTTATCCAGATAATTTTTGATGTCTTTTCTGAAGTCTGATAGTGTTGTCGTTAACATAGATGTACTTATTATTGTACAAATATATGTACACATTATAGAAATTGCAAATAAAATGGGTATAAAGTATGTGAATTTTAATAAGAGACCGAATTATTACACACTCGAAAATCTAGAATTATATTTTATCACGGCAACACCAACTTCAATTCTCCACCCAAACCCAACCTGATAATTTTTAAAGGGTGGAAAGTTTTATATCCGACGCATCATGTTCAATTCTTGAAATATACGATTTATTGGTGCCACATTTTGCAGCTAGTTCTTCCTGGGTAATACCGATTTTTAAACGGGCCTCCTCCAAGATTACTCCTATTTTAAACGCTTCAAATCCGGCTTCCCATTTTTCTCTTTTTGGTGCACCCGCTTTGCCATATTTGTTGTCTATATAATCATCGAACCCGATAGTTTATTTTGATTTTTTTTCTTCATAGTATTCGTTTTTGATTTTTAGGGCTTGCTGTATTTATTTTAAAGGTGTTTTCTGCGTTTTCTTTTTGAATCCGTGAACAATGATGATCATTTTTCCTTCATCAAAAAAACAAAACAATCGGATTGTGTTTCCTAGCCACGCACAGCGGATTTCGTAAAGTCCATTTGTACCCGTTAGGTGTTTGAAATATTTATTAGGAATCCTATCAAGGTTTTTAATTAATGCAATCGTCCACTCAATTTTTTCAATGGTATGCTGGTCGAGCGTATTAAAAAAGTCCAGAACACTTGGACCATAAAACTTTATGCTTCTTTTCATTAAGCAAAGGTTGTCTGTACCGACAACCTAACCTCGAGAAAAAAGCGGTAAAAAACCGCATTTTTTTTAGTTCCTAAACCCTACTTGAACGGGCGACCCTCCCGACCTAACAGGTCGGGATGCGCTAACCAACTGTGCTAAGGAGAAATAAAAAAGAGGCTGTATCAAAACTATTTGGTACAGCCTTTTTTCATTTTACTCATTATTGAGTTTTTAATTTTTGCGAAGAGAAGATTTTTTAAGAAACGTGTTTTTAAGAAGTGATTTTGCAGCTATTAAGCTGCATTTT
>JAPLEF010000048.1 GCA_026391525.1 Sphingobacteriales bacterium | reverse complement strand
TACGCTCATTAATTTTTTTTGCAAATAAATATTGCGGATATTTATATCTGTGTAACTGCTTTTTGAGAAATGCTTTCATTTTAATAGCATTCAATTATTATAATTAATCCCGGTTGTTATTTTCAAACATACTCCTAAGTCATTTTACATAGCTAAACCTTTGCTGATTACAACCAATAAATTGTAAATGTACAAACAACAGCAGTTGAAATCAAATCACCAAGGTATGTTTCGTGTTTCACAAACATTGGCGAACATAGCTAAAAAGAGCCTATTGATTTTCGATATACTTCTTATAGACCATTTGGCACACTTTATCCATCGCCTTAAAAATGGCTATATCAAAATCGGCGGAATTTGAAATTTTAGTTAAGGTAGCAACAGCATCAAATAGCAATTCATTCTTATTGCGTTGAATTCGTTCAACAAAATTCACTTTATGGCTTCCTTTCTCTGATGTGGAAACGAGTATTTCTTCAGTTTTGAGATCGATTGCGAACAGGATGGTATTTTCCATTTGAGTTAGTTTTTTTATAAAATTCAGTGTAGCTCAGATCAACCATTTGAATGAGTTGTTTTGCTTTTGCAGCTACTTACTTTACTTGTTGTTCCGGTGCACTAGCTTGAAGTTCTATACCGTCTTTTGCTTGCTTTTTTTTCACAGCAATTAGTGCCAACTCTCCTATTATGCAGTTTACATATACAACTATTCGACTTACTTCGATTACATCTTTGGCAAAGTAACTGAACATTTGAAACATTGCTACTTCCGCCGCATGAGTATGGCGTGATATGGTCATATTCTATATTTGAAGAGCTTCTACAGCATTTGCACATACCACCGTCTCTTGCATATACCATTTTTTTTGTTGTTGCAGAGATATGGCGTTTTTGAGAGAAACAAGAAATACTAATGGCAAGTAGCGCCACCAATAAAAGGATTTGTCGCATTATTCTGTTCTGTTTTTCATTTTCCTGAATTGATGGATGGTTAATGAGCCTTAGCTATTTGCCCCTAAGATGCTGCTTTCCGCAGTATGGGAATTTCATGTTCCGTTTGCCGGGTAACCTATAAATTAAAGATAGCCATTTTGAAGATACGATACTGCAGCCTTGGCACTAATTGCGTAGGAATAAACTGTCGGCAAATAAAAATGTTCAACCGAAAATCATCATCGCTAATGATAAAATGCTAAGTATATCAATGCCTGCCCCCGATTGCACAAATGCTATATTGGTTGCAGTTTGTATAATCTTTAGCCAGAATGTTGAAAATTTGGTTTCGGGTATAGTTTATTGCGTCAAAATGGGAGTGTGAACAAAGCAAATAGGTGAATATATTTCATCATTTGTTTACTTAGCAACCACCTTTGCGAGATGCACGTTTATAAATTATCTTACCATCGTGTGCTACATAGTCGCCTGCAACTATGGGATAGGCATACTTGGGCGCATGCGATACGTTATGGCTTCTGATAATTATTTTGTCGTTTACACTCAGTTTGTATAATTGCTCAAATTCATTGTTAATATTCATTCCGTTATTGTCAGATTGTTCCAGCCCGAAAGCAAGAATATAATCGACTTCATTGATGCTTACCATTACTCCGAAACCTAATCTTGAGCCTGGCGGAAGTGAAAGAGACGTTACTACTCCTTCCATATCGGCAAATTCTAAAATAGACTTCCTTATTTTAGCTTCACCGGCATACACTTTTTTACCTGCGGGAGACGCTTCCCATTCTTTGTACTTTATACCATCAGAGGAAGCTTCCCATTTCTTCAATTCAGCATTGTTTTCAGCGGCAGAGAGCGGCTTTTGGATTGACTTTTTAGCAGTTTCATCTTTAATTTCACGATTTGCAAATACCAGCCCGCTTATTACAATCAACGGTATGATAATCGCATAAATGATTTTTTTCATTTTCATATTATTTGTTCGCTTGATTGGTTTGAACTTCTTAAAAAATTACGCTATAAAGATACTTGAATAATCGGTTGAGTAACCGAAAAGCAAGAGCCTAAATGTTAATGTTGTGAGTTTACTTTTTTCATTTCTGAAACCTATTCGATGTCTGTATAACATTCTACAAATACTGTTGTATGATTTCTTGAGGTAAGCCATGTATTGTTATCAAAGGTACAGAGGCCTTATTATAGCAATAGGAACATATTTTCTCAAAGGTTAATCCCCTTTCAAAAAATGGAATTTGACCCATATCATGGCAGCAGCTGATTACCATCATTATCCTTTTTATTAGCGCCGGTTAACTTCACACCTAAATATTTCAATATGAAAAAATTATCAATGCCTGTATTTATCCTGTTGCTATTTAGCCTACCGGTATGTGCACAGGAAGAAGACAAAATTGTTTCGAAATTTGATTTTATTCCGGGTGAAAAAATAATTTTCTTTGATGATTTTGCAACAGAAAATTTAGGCGATTTCCCCGTACAATGGAATACCAACAGCAGCGGCGAAATTGTAACAATTGCAAAATATCCGGGGAGGTGGTTTCAAATGAAAGGTGGTGGTTTTTATATTCCTGAAGCAAGGGAAAAAATGACTGAGAATTATACCATCGACTTTGACTTTATTACTTTAAACAAGAGTAATATAGAATACTCATACGGTTTAACGTTCCTACTTGTATCAGGAAATATGAAAGACCCCAATGAAGGCGGAGCTATACCCGGAAAAGCAGGCTTAAAAATTTCTCCTGAATACGACAATGTGAGCTGGACTAACTACTCGGAGAAAGACGGGGGCTACAAAAATAGCGGAGGATCATCATTCATGTTTAAAGCAGGTGAAAAATACCATATAGCGTTCTGGATTCAAAAACAACGTTTGCGCATGTATGCCAACGAAACTAAAATACTTGATTTACCACGGGGGCTGATTGAAGACTACTTGTATAATATATTCAGGATAGAAACCAATGATGATATTACCCCGATGATCACCAATTTTAAAATTGCTGCAGGGTTGCCCGACATGAGAAACAAGTTACTTACAGAAGGAAAAATTATTTCCTACGGCATCCAGTTTGATATAAACTCCGATAAAATCAAACCGGAATCTTATGCCACTGTAAAAGAGATTGCACAGGTATTAAAAGAAAATCCGGCAGTTAAAATAAAAATAGTAGGCCATACCGATAGTGATGGGGATGATGCATTAAATATGGATTTATCGAAGCGCAGGGCCATAAGCGTAAAAAACGAATTAATTAAAACCTACGGTATTGAAACCATACGATTAGAAACCGATGGAAAAGGCGAAAGTGTGCCCCTTGCACCAAACGATAATATACTGAATAAAGCTAAAAACCGCAGGGTTGAGTTTATCAAATTGTAAGAATGATTGTTGAATGCTAAAGAAATTCAAACTGTTTTTCCTTTTTCGCAACGCATTATAACACTTAACTATGAGCTTGAATAAATCATTACTATTTACAGCTTGCTACTGTGCTTTGCTAACACCATTATTTTCGCAGGTAGTGTATCTTACTGAAAAGCAGGGAAGTTATTCTTTCCGGAACAACACTGCATCAGAAGGCCGGGAATATTTAAAATTTGGTAATAATGTTAAAACCGTGGCGGATTATTTCCATCAAAACATCCCCGTTATGAAAGCCAATAAGGGATTCGATTTGAGTGCAACGCTATTCGGAATTGGGGGCGAAACTTATACTAATCAACAGTCTAATTACGGCTTAAGGGGTGAGCTTACTTTTGATTTCCAATTGTTTCTTAAAGATGAAAAAGGAGAAGAAAAAAAATGGACTGTTGAACCTCCGCATTTTGAGTTCTATATTAATGATACTGAAGCAGGGCATGGAGGCATGTTGAATGAAGGTAATGAAGGCTCATTCTTAAAAAAATTATTTCTGGTTTTCCCAATGGTAAAAGAGTTATCTGCCGGTGTACGGTACTATGATTGTGCACCACGTACATGTGGCAGTTTGGTGGTATTTAATCCAGACAGGCCCAACTACTGG
This sequence comes from Sphingobacteriales bacterium, assembly GCA_026391525.1. Taxonomy (GTDB): domain Bacteria; phylum Bacteroidota; class Bacteroidia; order Chitinophagales; family Chitinophagaceae; genus Ferruginibacter. The sequence continues at coordinate 40,439 of JAPLEF010000048.1, read as the reverse complement.
CTAACAGTAACGGTTAGAGAGGTGGTAGATGCCAAACTCAAATATTATAAGGAAACTGATAAATCAGTTTACAACTTCATTAAGCCTTTGGTTGATAATATGGGCGAAGATGAATTAAATGCCCCTGCCTATAATACGAGTGATGATGGAATTCTACAAGTGAATGGGAAAGGTATCGGGTTACAAATTATGCGCTTTAACCCTGAGTACTGGAACAGGAATTTACCATCTTCAGCAGTTCAGTTTGTTTCAATAATATATAGCGAATACGGGCAGGGAAACTTTAATGTTGATGACCAGAAGAAAGATGAAGCCGAGTATTTGAAAAACAATGGACACCCTAATTATGCTGCTCTTGTAAAAAAAATGTTGACAATCAAGGAACTCCCTACGCTGATTCAAAAGAGCACAAAGGATTAAGCAATATCAAAAATAAATTGATAACAGTTTATTATATTAGATAACTATCCCTGTTGTCCCCCGCAGAAATTCTGTAAAACCGCTAAAGGCATTTAGCTTAGCATGCACTTTAATAGCGCCTTTCTTATATGAACCGTCTTTTGCATTGCGGCCAACTCCATGAAGTATCGAATAACAGAAAGCTTCTGTTGTTATTTGTATCGAAAAGTATACCAGGCGCAGTGGCTTTATCTGATCCTAAATGCAACAACTTGCCTTAGGCAGGCTTATCAAATGTGTTCGAAGTGGGTTGATCTTTAACAACACCTATTCTACTGCTGCTTTCAGGCTTGCTTTATTTATAAAAAATTCGAAATCACATTTACTCCCGAAAGCATTCGGGATAAGATTTATAAAATATTGGCATATTATATAAATCACATTGGTATAAGATCTGTGATCATAACGGCTCCTCTACAAAACTATTTTCTTTACTTTTCATCAGTAAAGTTGTTGTATGGTAATTCAAACTTAACTAATCAGGTTGGTTCAAACGAACTGTAGTTGTTGTTTGTAATTCAGTAGCACAATAGTGTGAAATAGAATAAAAAAGTGCAGTAATTTACTTCCTGATAAGATATTTAAAACTTGTACTGAGCTGCGAACATGATACCTACCCCCGAATTACCACTGATTCCAACATATGATGTGCGCCGAAAAGTTGGCTCCGCGCTTACTTGAAATGTTGAATTGATATCCCAAACGATATTAGCAAAAAACGTCTGGTTTTTACTAACACCGGCTCCATTTAAATCCTGTTCATTACATTTATCCTGACCATAACCGAATCTTGACTGCAAATTTTTTCGCCAAAACATTGCAGCCTCAATCCACCAGCCGGCACTTCGGATCTCTGTATCAAGATCTCCTTTGGTAGTCTGGTATATCGAACCCAGATAATTTCCCAATGCCTGACCGGAATAAACTTCTCCCTGAATGCCAAATTTATTTGTAAATCGAAAAGCATATTCACCTGCTATCCCCCAAACAAAGGGCTTATTAACACGAATGTTATTACCATTTGCATCATTTTTGAAGGCCCTGTACTTGCCTACCACACCTGAAACGCCCAATTCAACCTTATCAAACGGCACCCAAGCCTCGGAAGATTTTCCTTTATTAAATCTTACCGCTCCTTCAAAATTGGGTACACCTAAATCAGCTGTATTATTAGAGAAAGTTGGTGATATATAAGAAGTGATTGGCTCCGTTAATGCAGATGTGATTGTAAGTGTTGCATCCTTTTGTAAATGTATAAACCTTTCTGCCCGCAGTTGTCCTCGCGAACTATTGCCTGCACATCCTGAAACAGCCAGCGCAAAATAGGCGTCAACCATATTAGGAACACGTTCAGCGAACACGTCCATCTGTTGGCCAAATGCAAATCTCCAATTCTCATTCTTCAAGTCAAAATAAAGCAGGGATGGCAGCAAGCCATAATTTTCTGAAGTAAGGTTAGACGTTAAATAAAGAAAGATCATACCTCCCATCTTAAACTTGCCAACTTTGGGACCATCGAAATTGAAGTAGATGGAGCTTGCCCGTGCATTAATATCGAATGTATTTTCTTCGCCGGCAACTCCACCCGGAAGTAGTAAGTATGCCGTTCCCGAAGTAGGGAAAACTGATTTCGAACTCATTAGCATTGTTGTTCTGATCTTACCCCCGAAGTAGATATTCATGGTACTATCAGCCAGGCTCAAAATTGGTTTCTGAGCCAACAATGAAACCGGAAATAATACGGCCAGCCAAAAAGACCGGCTAATCCATTTTCGAATGCTCATTTTTTAAATATCGTTTTTCCTTCTTTAATTGTCTCTAAAACCCGGATATCCTTAATAGTTAGTGGATCTACCTTCAAAGGATTCTTATCCAGAATTACGATATCTGCCAGTTTCCCTTTTGTGATTGTTCCTTTTGTTTTTTCTTCTTTGAGCTGGTAGGCAGCCATAGAGGTTACGGCGCGTAATGCATCGTATGGAGAAATTCTTTGATCGGGCCCCAGTACCTTTCCGCTGAGGGTTATCCTGTTAACTGCGGCAGACAAGCCCGGCAAAATCACCGGCGGTGAAATCGGGGCATCATGCGAAATAGTAAATGGTATGCCGGCTTTTAACATCCACATTGTTGCATTTGCATTACTGGCCCTATCGCTACCCCACATCGGTTCCATTTCATCTCCCTGGCCTGCTAAGGAAACCGAAAGAAAACTGGGTATACCTCCAACAGCCTTCATTCTGAGTACTTGATCAGGCCTTGCATATCCGCAATGAACAAATACAGGACGATGATCATACATACCGTGCTTTTTAACCGCTGCTTCAATGGCTCTTAATGCCTGTTCAATAGCCTCATCACCCATCACGTGCATATTAATCTGCCTATCGCTCTTCCAAAATTTGTCATAAAAAGAAAATATAATACTGTCGGGAATCTGCCCATACCCCTTAAACCCTGCCTTTCGTCCCGGAGGCGGCTCAGTAAATGGCTCCGACATCCAGGCAAGAACAGGATTACCATCCAACCATAATTTGATGCCCCCCAGCCTAACACGATTGATATATCGCTTGTCAAGGTCAGCTCGATCCGATAAAAGTTTTTTCGCTCCTGAACCACCTTTCTGCGAAAATGATTCAGTGATGCCATATGCCTTATTAATTACATCATCGGTTGCACTTTCTTTTGAAAAAACAACAAGGTCTATTGGAAGCAAATTTTTGTTTATAGCATTCTCCACAATAGACACATCATCAGCGCCCAACCCCAGGCCGCATTCCATGGCGGTAGTTTGCCCATTTGAAGCCCATACTTTTGCAGCTTCACTGATAACTTTATCAGCTGCTTCACCTGTGAAAGCAGGTCGTTTGTTGCGAACATCTATGAGAGCCGTTTCTTCCATTGGGCCTAAAGGTATTTTTGAACCTTTCACCCTTAAAAATTCGCCTCCTTCAGGGTCTTTGGTTTGCTCATCAATGCCCAACAACTTCATCATTGCATGATTCATAGATCCGCCATGCCCCGAAGAATGCACTACAAGTACCGGCCTGTCTTTTGAAATCGCATCCAACTCATCAGCAGTAGGGTGACGATTTTCAGTCATTTTAAGAGGCGCATACCCCATCCCTACAATCCAACCATCTCCTGAAACATTTTGCACATGCCCCTTCATGCGCTCTACAAGTTCCGGAATGTTTTTAACACCTGTCAGCGACTGATCCATCAAGTTTTTTCCAAAATATACCATATGCCCATGGGCATCTATGAATCCCGGAATCATTGTCTTTCCTTGTAGGTCTACCATCTGGTGGCCTTCGCCTGCCAGCTTCATAGCTTCCGCTTTCAAACCCACAAACAAGATCTTGCCATCTTGCACAACTACTGCTTCGGCATATTGAGCACTATCACCTTCCATTGTGATAATATCACCATTGTAATACATAGTTGCTCCTTGCCCTGATTTATCATTTGATTTCTTTGTACCACAGGAAATTAATAAAACGATGTTCAGGAAAAATAATATTCTCTTCATAACTAGAAATTTAAATCGAAGCCTGGTTTTTTATTGGTTTACCATGAACTTAAAAAGCCGTTTAAAAATAAATAAGAATTTATGTTTTGAATTCAAAACAATCCAAACTTTTAACCGCACGAGAAGGCGATATCTTTTTAAGCATTTTTTATAAAAAATTGGCAATTTAATGAACCGAAAAATACCATCAAAATTTTATTTGCAGCCACGAACCTTTGGTGAAAATTACATTACTTATCACTTCGCCTTTACATTAACCGCAACCCTCCTGTTTTGTGCACGGCCTTCTGCTGTTGCGTTGTCGGCAATCGGATATTCAGGCCCGTAACCCTGTGCTCCCGTAAAAGTGCCCGGTGCCGCACCTATTTCTTTTAAGGTTAAGTATACCACTTCCGCTCTTTTCTGCGACAAAATAAGGTTACCGGTGGTATTGCCGGTGGTATCGGTATAACCTCCAATCTTGAATTTTGCCTGTGGAAATGCCTTGCAAATCAAGATCAGACTTTCCAATTGCTTTTTTGATGATTCATGTAACACTGTACTGCCAGAATTGAACAACACCTGCGTAAATTCAAACCAGTTTCCTTTTACCGTATCAAGCACTGCCGTTTTATCGTTCAGGAAACGGATCAATCTCGCTTCTGTAGTGTTTTCACCTACTTCTAGTTTTCCTAACCCGTTCGGCAATTCAATACTGGATAATTTACCCGGATCGTAAATATAATTGCCCAAACTATCTACTGTTCCTTTTACTGCTGTGGTGGTTTGCGTAACTGTTTTTGTTTCACTATGTGCAACTGTTGCATGTGGAACTTCATTATCCTTATGCCCGAAAAGATACCATGCCCCTGCACCTAATAATGCCAACATGATAATCGGAATCAAGATGCTCATGCCATTTTTCTTTTCTTCCTGGTGAACAGTTGTATGATGGTGCTGATGAGGTTTTTCAGCTTTCACTTCATTTGATCCGAATAAGCCACCCAGTTGTAAACCCTGAGGTAAAGCTTGCATCCATGAAGATTGTTTTGAACCAATTAATTCACGGATAGCCGTTCCGGAATTGTTCCCGGTATGCCGCCCGATCAGCCCAAGGATAACGGGAAGCGCCATACTCATCAGGGCTGAAGAAGAAGAAGTTTTGATCCCTGCATAATTTCCTACCAATGAAACCAGACTGTTCGATTTTTGTCCGAATAACTGACTCGCTATTCCTGCCCCTTTTTCCAATAAACCGCTATTGCTGTTAAAATAACCGCCAAGGTTGTGAAGTACACCGGATTGAAACTGGTCCTGAGCCAGATTAGCAATCGTTTGTGCCCCATCAGTTGTGGAAGCCCGTTCGCTCAAACCCATCAATAAGGAAGGAACCATACCGCTTACGGCTTTACTGATTCCGTTTTCGTTTTCACCTAAAAAGGCACTTGCCTGCCCGGCCAGTTCCGATGTAAAGAGGCTATTGGCAGCATCTACTAAATTGAAAGACATGTTGATTTTTTTTAATGGAAAATGATATCAATAGGCATAAATATACAATAAATGATAAAACAGCCAAATTGCGCTCAAAACACGGCATAGCCTCAAATGGTGCATTTCAACCTCTTACAAAGGCATTATGCCATTAATCACAACGGTCGGGCAAAAAAATGCTAAAAGGAATTAGCTTTACTGTTTGATGAAAAAAATTTCTCCATACTGGTGGTGTCAGCTCATCGGCTGGTCGGCAAACATCGCCCTGAGCATTTTTTTTGTCTCTACTTTTGGCAAGCCGGATAATCTTTACTACGCCAGTTTGTTCATCACTTGTTTGCTTGGTTTATTCATTACTCATGTGATGCGCTATTGCATCTTCTATTTAAGGGTGATGGAGAAGCCGGTTAAGAAGCAGATCCTTTCCTTTATCCTGTTGACTTTTGCTTTTTCCATAGTATTGGGGGTGATATCAGAATCTATCGACTACCTTATCGGTTACAACCCCGAGCGGCTGCAAAAATATACCCGTGCAGAAAGGCTGTTTCTAAGCAGCTTCAATTCACTCTGGTTGATCCTGATCTGGAACCTAATTTATTACCTGTACCATTATGTAGAAAGCAACCGCCGCCAGCAACTGGATACCTTAAGGCTTGAAGCCATTGTGAAATCACTTGAATTACAAACCATCAAATCGCATATCAATCCGCATTTTATTTTCAACTCGCTCAATAGCATCCGTGCTTTGGTAGATGAAAACCCGGCACGTGCCAGAACCGCCATTACCGAACTGAGCAATATCCTGCGCAGCAGTTTGCAGGTAGAAAAAATGGAAACAGTGCCTTTGAAACAGGAACTGGATATCGTAAGAGATTACCTCGCTCTGGAACATATCCGTTTTGAAGAAAGGCTGAAAGTAGATTTCAACATCCACGAAGAAACCCTCAACCAGCCCATCCCACCCATGATGCTGCAAACGCTGGTGGAAAACGCTATCAAGCACGGCATCAGTAAACAGATCAATGGCGGGTATGTGAACATTTCATCGGCTTATTTTAATGGCCATTTTGAACTAACGGTTAAGAATAGTGGAATACTTACCAATAGCCACACTCAAAATTCGGATGGCTTCGGCATCAAAAGCACTAAAGACCGACTTGGTTTGCTTTTCCAGAACAACGCCCAATTTAATATCACTTCTATTGAGGGAGAAAACATGGTGGAATGTAAAATCACGATGCCAGTAGTGAACATTTTATAAAGAAAAATTATAACAGATGCAAAAAGCGATCATTATCGACGACGAAAGATTGGCCAGGGCCGAATTAAAAAAGCTTTTGCTCGATTTCGGAGAGATAGAAGTGGTTGGCGAAGCTGCCAATGCTAAAGAGGGCATTGATAAAATTGAAGAATTGCAGCCCGACCTTATTTTTCTTGATATACAAATGCCCGGGAAAACCGGATTCGATATGCTGGCGGAACTCGATAGAGCACCACATGTGATTTTTACAACCGCTTACGACGAATTCGCCTTGAAAGCCTTTGAGGTTAATGCGCTCGATTATCTCATGAAACCGATAGAACCCAAGCGGCTCGCCGATGCCATACATAAACTGCATCAGGCGGAAGAGAAAGAAATGGCCACGCTGGCAGGTTTTAACCGCAGTATGCTCACCGAGAACGACCAGGTTTTTGTGAAAGACGGAGAAAGGTGCTGGTTTGTAAAACTAGCTGAGGTAAGGCTGTTTGAAAGCGTGGGAAATTATGCAAAAGTATATTTCGGTACCAACAAGCCTTTGATCTTGAAATCGCTTAATGCATTAGAAGAACGGCTTGATGAAAGAACTTTTTTCCGCGCCAACAGGAAGCATATCGTCAACTTCAGAATGATTGATAAAGTGGAACCTTATTTCAATGGTGGTTTGTTGCTCGACCTCAAAGCAGGCGAAAAAATTGAAGTAAGCCGCAGGCAGGCCGTTAAATTTAAAGAGATGATGAGCTTATAAGGCTATTGAAAACAATTACAATCTTATCTTTACCGGCACGCTATGGATTGCTGCTGCCATCTCCCTGATCAGTGTAGCATCTTTCTCTATGGCATTACCCACCACTATCACATCGGCGCCCGATTTACAATTGAGATAAGCTTTTTCAGCATCCGTGATCCCTCCTCCAACAATCAGCGGTACTTCAATACAGGAAGAAACTTTTTCGATCATTGATGTAGAGATAGCCCTTTTTGCCCCGCTGCCTGAATCCATGTAAATCAGTTTCATTCCCAGCATTTCTCCTGCCATTGCGGTACACATGGCGATTTCATTCTTATCGGAAGGTAATGGACTGGCATTGCTGATATACGAAACGGTGGTTGGTGCTCCACCATCTATAACCATATAACCGGTTGGCATGATTTCCAGTCCGCTTTGTTTTACAATCGGGGCAGATACCACATGCTGCCCTATAAGTAATTCCGGATTGCGGCCACTAATGAGCGAGAGATATAAAAGTGCATCGGCATATTTGCTTACCTGCGATGGGCTGCCCGGAAAAAGAATCACCGGAATAGCACAAGTTTTTTTAATGAACTGCACACATTCATCAAGGTAATTGGAGATCACCAAACTGCCACCAACAAAAAAATAGTCTACCCCGGCCTCAACAGCAAGGTTAACCAGTTCTCCCATATGATGATCATTCACCTTATCGGGGTCTACCAGCACGGCAAAAGATTTCCTGTGCTGCCTTTTGTGTTCAGTAAGTGAATGATAGATTCCCTGCTGCATAGCCATCCAAACGTTTCTACAAAAATGTACATTTTTTTGCTCTTACCGAAATATTAACCTTTACAATCATTGTCTTGTTATGAAAAAGGCAGGTAAAATTGGTAAATTTGTGAATATGACCGATATCTCGACAGAATTAAAGTTTAAAACGGCCAGAAGTGGTGGTAAAGGAGGTCAGCATGTAAACAAAGTAGAAACGATGGTTTCCGGCAAATGGCATGTACTTTCGTCTGCCCTTTTCAGTGATGATGAAAAACAACGCTTATCAGAAAAATTATCATCAAAGATCAACTCAACAGGATTCCTGGTTTCAAGTTGTTCTTCAGCCCGTACTCAGTTAGAAAACAAGGCCCTTCTTATAAAAAAATTGAACCAGCTTGTTTACAAAGCCTTACAAGTGCCCAAAAAAAGAAAACCTACGAAATTACCTGCAGCGGTGAAGGAAAAAAGACTAGAATCTAAAAAAATGGTTTCCACCATAAAAGCAGGTAGAAAGAAAATCAGTTCAGATGAATAAAAGGCCACACTTCATGTCTTTATTGCTGATGAAAGCAATGGTTTTAATCATGCCATGTTCACTGTTAGATCAAGTGGCTATGGCACAGGATGGCGAATTGCAAATCAGTTTTACCCATAGCGCTAATGGCGAACCTATCGTATTTAGAGACAGCACTTACCAAAATGCATTTGGAGAAAATTACAATATCTATAAATTGAAATATTATATCGGTCAAATAAAAGTAGAGGGCCTTGATCAGCCAATCAATGCATTACCCTATTATCTCATTAATGCAGCAGGTACAAACGAAATAAATTTGAAATTACCTCCCGGAAAATACAAGGGCATTTCTTTTTTACTGGGCATAGATAGTGTTTCCAATTGCAGCGGTGCCCAATCAGGCGCTTTAGATGCACTGAACGATATGTTCTGGACCTGGAACAGTGGCTATGTTTTTTTTAAGTTGGAAGGCCGTTCTTCATCCTCATCAGCAGATTTACAACGGATAGAGCACCATATCGGAGGGTATAAAGCGGGCAACAATGTGGCCAGAATCATAAGGCTTCATGTAGATGGAGATTCAAGTGTTGAAATATCCAATCAAAAAATAACCCGGCTTACTATTTCGCTTAACCTCGACCGTTACTGGGATGCGGTAAACCCCATCCGAATTGCAGAAATTCCTGTTTGCATGCAACCGGGTTTGCTGGCCCAAAAAATGGCTGCTAACTTTGAAGCATTGTTCACTTTAAACGTAGTACCCTGAAAAAAGCCTGCACCATATGTTTCATTGTCTTTTTGGGCATCTTCATGCAGAGCCTTACCCGCAACGAACAGGATCAACCTGAACCATTGAAACTGGAAATCCCGATGGGCTGGCCTAAGCCGGAAAAAAACCTCTTTGAAAAAAACCAACTTACTGAGCAAGGATTTCAACTTGGAAAAAAATTATTTTACGACGCAAGGCTGAGCAAGAACGGCGAAATCAGTTGTGCCAGTTGTCACCAGCAATTTGCAGGTTTTGTAACTTTCGACCACGACCTGAGCCATGGCGTGAATGACGGGTTCACCACCAGGAATGCCCCGGCTCTGGTAAATCTCGCCTGGATGCAAGAGATGCATTGGGATGGCGCTATCAATCACCTGGAAGTTCAACCTCTAGCACCGCTCACTGCTCCGAATGAAATGGGTGAAAACCTCGATTCGGTGATGCTTAAATTGAAAAAGGATCCCGAATACCGGCGAATGTTCAAAAATGCGTTTGGCAATGCCGGCATCAGCAGCCAGGGCATGTTAAAAGCACTTGCACAATTTACCGGCAGCCTGATTTCAGCGAATAGTAAATACGATAAAATGATGAGGGGAGAGTTGCCATTCACTGAATATGAAAAACGGGGATATGCCTTATTTAAAGCCAATTGCTCCGGGTGTCACCGTGAGCCTTTGTTTACCGATAATAGCTTCCGAAACAACGGACTGCCACTGAACCGGTTTAAAGATATCGGCCGGCAGCAAATCAGCAATAATCCTGATGATTCCTTGAAATTCAAAGTTCCGGGTTTAAGAAATGTACAATTGACTTATCCATACATGCACGACGGAAGCATTTATTCTTTGTTTCAGGTGATTGATCATTACCGCAATGGCATTCATACCGAACAGGCTACATTGGATAGTTCACTCAGAAACCGCATCAGCATGAGCAACAAAGAGAAAAACGATCTTGTTTATTTTCTGTATACCTTAACCGACAGCAGTTTTTTAAAAAACCCAAGGTTTGGTCCGGGCGAATTGAAGCCTGCTAAGGCGGAGCATCATCTGCCATAACTATTCTCCCCTCAATTTTTTCGGGATTTCAATTTTTCCAATACCGAGATCTGCGCTTCTTTTTCAAGCAGCAGTGCATCGCGATTCTTCTGGTTCAATATAATTTCTTCTTCAAGCTCTTTTTTTCTTTTGGCAAGGTCATCAGCCTCCTCTGAAAGATTCTTGATTTTCCTTTCCTGATCGCGGATGATTTCTGCCTGATCGTTGATTTGTAATTGCAGATCGTAGGAAGATACCGTTTTCCTCCATCCATTCATGTATGCCATAGCGTTAGTAAATATGGCCGGGTCGCTGCCGGATGAAACATATTCATTGATATCTTTACCAATCAGCATCGTAACCGTTGATAAATCTTTCTCTTTCCTGCTTTTACGGTCTATCTTGATGTACCAGTCTAATGGCACCGCCGCGATGGCATCAAACTGCACCGCTTTGAAAATAAGGTAGTCGCCTGAAGTTTTACCGATGTACCCCTGTTTGCGCATGGTGTCTATCAGCGCCTGTTCAATCACGCTGCTGCTGTAAGGCAGATCCATCATGATGGCTTCCCGTTTGCCTTGTTTAAAATCGAGCATCGTGGCAACAGGTTGTGCCATTGTGCCGAAACAACCGATGCATAAAATGAATAAAAAAAATAGGGGTTTCATGTATTTCTCTTTTGTTTGGGTGATATGCAAAGCAAATCCATTATTAAATACGAAACGAAATTAAAATTATACCAGTAAATTACGCATAAAACCCCCAAGCTTGAGTGGAATAAAAAAACTGGTCGGACAAACCCTATGGTATGGCATACCCACCATTGCCAGCCGCTTTTTAGGTTATCTGATGAATATGGCGCTTCCTTTTTTTATTGCGCTTCCGGAAAAAACCGCTGACCTGGTTCAGGTTTACACGTTGATTCCTTTTTTTAATGTGCTTTTTTCCTATGGGATGGAAACTGCTTATTTCCGTTTTTCTCAAAACAATGACCGGGAGAAGCTTTATAACACTTTATCTGTTTCACTGATTTGCAGTACCCTATTGTTCAGTGCGATTTTATGGTTGGTAAAAGAACCGCTTGTTGGCGCTGTGGATCTGGGCAAGCATCCTGAATACCTGAACTGGATGATTGCCATCATTGCTATTGATAACCTGAACACCCTTCCTTTTGCCCGGCTTCGTCAGGAAAACAGACCGAAAAAATATGCCTTTGCCCGTATAGCAGGCATCCTGGTAAATCTTTTTACAGTGATTTTATTCATTGGGATATTACCTGCCTACCTTAAGAAGAATCCGGATAGCTTCTTTTCAAATTTTTATACTCCCGATTTGGGCATCGGTTATTATCTGATCGGCAATCTATGTGGAAGCCTTTTTACACTGCTCATCTTATCGAAAGAACTCAGGGCCATCAAATGGAATTTCAGTCTGCCGCTATGGAAAGAAGTGATGCGTTATAGTGCACCGCTGCTCATTGTTGGCCTTGGCGGCATGGTGAATGATGTGCTGAGCAGGTTGATCTATCGTCATGTGGTAGATCTTCCTCCACAACAGGCTGATCATGAGTTAGGCATATTCGCCAATATTTTCAGGCTGGCATTGCTGATCACCATCATGATTCAGGCTTTCCGCATGGCAGCGGAACCCTTTTTCTTCAACCAAAGCAAATCTGAAAATGCCCAGAAAACCTATGCCCGTGTGATGAAATTTTTTGTGATCGCCTGCTGCTTCATGTTTTTATGCGTGGGTGTATTTTTAGATGTATTCAAATGGATTTTCATTCATTTTGCCAATCCGCGTTGGGCGGAAGGGTTAGAAGTGGTGCCTTTACTTGCGCTTGGAAATATTTTCCTGGGCATCTATTACAACCTCAGTGTGTGGTATAAACTCACCGATAAGAATAAATATGGCGCACTGATCACCATAGCAGGAGCAGTAATCACGATTGTATTGAATATTTTGCTGATTCCGCGGTTTCACTATGCAGGTGCCGCATTTGCCACTTTCTTTTGCTATTTCTTCATGATGGTGAGCAGTTATAAACTCGGACAAAAATTTTATCCCGTACCCTATGCGGTAAAAAAACTTACTGCATACCTGGTATTGGTCATCCTGCTTTACGGCTTGCATTTGGGTTTAGTAGCTATTATTTCAGGGCAGCTTTGGTTTTCAATACTCATAGGTGTAATGATCCTTTTCTTTTTCATCTGGTTTGTAGGAAAAATAGAAGCGAGGGAACTGTCGCGCATACCAGCCCTTGCAAGATTCTATAAAAAAGCTGGTCGGTAATTACAAAAATGATTCCTTCCCTTTCCAACTACTCCATGCTTTTTAACTGTAACGCATAAAGGATTTTTTTCTCTTCGGGCAACAATTCCCCCTTACGTTGAGAAGCCATGAAATGCAGACGGAAGGACTGTATAGCTGCGGTTTGGTCATGTACATCGTAACCGATAATCTTCAGGGCCGTGCGAGCATCAAATGATTCGGGTAAAATGAGTGAAAGCGTATCGCCATACCATAAACCGAAACCTTTTTTAGCCAGCCGTTCCCATGAAAAGTTAATTCCCGGATCCACTTTCCTTCCGGGTGCGATATCTGCATGTCCGATAAAATTTGCTGAAGGTATACGGTAACGTTGTTTCAAGGTATCCAGTAATGTAAGCAACACTTGTAGCTGAGCTTCCCGATATGGAGCTAATCCATCATTATCGAGCTCGATACCGATTGATACGGAGTTCACATCTGTTACCTGTCCCCATTTACCCGCCCCTGCATGCCAGGCACGTAACTGATCGTGCAGCATATGATATAAAGTTCCATCGGCACAGATCACATAATGAGCACTAACCTCACGTGGCGACTCGGTAAAGGTTTGAAGCGTTTTCTCACAGGATTGTTGGGCCGTATGATGGATGACTACAAAATTGGGCTTCCGTAATCCGAAATTGACGGTACCGATCCATCTGTCGGGCTGCCGTATAGAATCAGAAGTTATTCCTGTATCGGGCTGAACTTCCAACGATTTCGCCAGCGCGTGTGCCTGTTTGCGATATTGTTTATTGCTGTATCGGTATGGTTGCGAAGCGCAGGAATAAAGAAAAAGCAGTAGAAAAACGAAACCACATCTTGTTAAGGAACTTGCAGACAAGATTACCCTGAATCCCTTGAGGGAAAGATTCGGCATTTGAATGGAACTTGGATCAGTTAAAGCGGGAATTACGTGGCAATATAAAACCATTATTACAAATTATCAATTCCCTAAGCTCCCAGTTTTCCACCAGTTATGTACATGTGCTGCTATATAACAAAATAAAACTAACGGATATACTTATTCGAAAAAAACTCAAGCCATTTTAAAAAGTACAGTTCGGATAGTAAGTGGCATAAAAAAGGGACCAAGATAGAAATCTAGTCCCGCTTTAAAATCCAATATCCTATGAAAAACCGGAGTAAAGATAAGAAGTTTGATGTATTGTACTATATAAGCAAACTAATTTTTTGACGGTTTATTGAAAAAATTCTAAAAATGAATCCCAAAATACAAACAGTTTAACCATTTGGTAATACCCTCTTACATATTCCTGCGGTATTGGCCACCCACCTGGTAAAGGGCATTGGTGATTTCGCCCAGACTGCAATATTTTACGGTTTCCATCAATTCCTCAAAAAGATTTCCGTTAGCTATGGCAACCTGTTGAAGCTTTTTAAGCCTTTCAGCGGATTGTGCTGCATGCCTTTTTTTGAAAGCGAGCAATGCATCAATCTGTTTTTCTTTTTCATCACCGGTTGAACGAATCACTTCAGAAGGCAATACCGTAGGCGAACCTTGCTTGCTTAAGAAAGTATTCACGCCTACAATCGGATATTCGCCGGTATGTTTCAGTGTTTCGTAATAGAGACTTTCCTCCTGGATCTTGTTGCGTTGATACATCCTTTCCATAGCACCCAATACTCCTCCTCTTTCCGTAATCCGGTTGAATTCAGTCATCACTGCCTGTTCTACCAGGTCGGTAAGTTCTTCAATGAGAAATGAACCCTGATTAGGGTTCTCGTTCTTTGCCGTACCCAGTTCCCTGTTGATGATCAGTTGGATGGCCATGGCCCTTCGAACACTTTCCTCTGTGGGTGTGGTTATCGCCTCATCGTAAGCGTTAGTATGCAGTGAATTACAATTGTCGTATATGGCATACAGTGCCTGTAAACTGGTGCGGATATCGTTGAAGTCGATTTCCTGGGCATGTAAACTTCTGCCACTGGTTTGGATATGATATTTCAGTTTCTGGCTACGGCTATTGGCCTTATACTTATGTTTCATCGCTTTTGCCCAGATGCGACGGGCAACACGGCCTATCACACTGTACTCCGGATCCATGCCGTTGCTGAAGAAGAAAGAAAGGTTTGGTGCGAAATCATCAATCTTCATCCCCCTGCTTAGATAATACTCTACATAGGTAAAGCCATTGGCTAAGGTGAACGCCAATTGGGTGATGGGGTTTGCCCCTGCCTCAGCAATATGATAACCACTGATGCTTACGCTGTAAAAATTCTGCACTTCATGATCGATAAAATACTGTTGCACATCACCCATCAGTTTTAGTGCGAATTCTGTTGAAAAGATGCAGGTATTCTGAGCCTGATCCTCTTTTAAGATATCCGCCTGTACAGTACCTCTCACCGTACTTAAAGCTTTGGCCCTGATGCTGGCATAAACATCAGGAGGCAATACATCATCGCCGCTCAAACCAAGCAATCGTAAGCCTAAGCCATCATTACCTTCAGGCAAGCTCCCCTGCATAGTGCCCTGCCTTGCCCAAACCGGGCTTCCATCCATCCCGGTATAATTAGGCAATTGATCTATTGCATATTTAGATTCAATACGTTTGTTCACTTCTTCATTCAGCCCATGCTCCAGAATGTACTTCTCACATTGTTGGTCGATAGCCGCATTCATAAAAAAGGCGAGTAAAATAGGCGCCGGACCATTGATGGTCATGCTCACCGATGTTTTGGGATCACAAAGATCAAACCCGCTGTACAATTTTTTGGCATCATCTACCGTAGCGATACTCACCCCACTATTGCCCACTTTTCCATAAATATCAGGCCGATGAGCAGGATCTTCTCCATATAAAGTAACACTGTCGAAAGCGGTACTCAATCTTTTTGCCGGCTGGCCAAGACTAACATAATGGAACCTGCGATTCGTGCGTTCGGGCCCGCCTTCACCGGCAAACATCCTGGTGGGGTCTTCGCCTTCTCTTTTTAATGGGAAAACACCTGCCGCAAATGGAAATGAACCGGGAACATTCTCTTGCAACTGCCAGAGCAGGATATCGCCCCAGTCCTTATACTTTGGCAATACAACTTTTGGAACAATGGTTCCGGATAAACTTTTATAGGTAAGCGGTTGGCGAATTTCCTTGCCTCTCACTTCGAAAACATAATTTGGCTGCAGGTAACGTTCACGCATCAACGCCCATCCTGCTATCAATTGCAGGTTGTGCCTATCGATCTGTTGTTTGATATTTTCTTTTTCAATTTGCAGCGTTTGAATCACAGATTGGTCAGCATCACCGGAATCACCAAGGATTGAAATCACCCCCTCAAGTTGAAAAAGTTTAGAAGCAAGATCAGCCTGCGATTTTGCCCAGCTGTCGTAACCAGAAAGGGTTTCAGCAATTTCTGCAAGATAACGTACCCGTGATGGCGGAATGATGGTAGACTGGCTGCTGGTATCTTTCAGATGTGGATGATGTTCAATCGGGCCTTTGAAACTGACTCCTGTTTTTTCAAGCAGTTTTTCCATCAGTCTTTCAAAAAGCTCGTTCACTCCGGTGTCGTTAAACTGAGAGGCTATAGTACCTACCACAGGCAAATCTTCATCTTTGGCATCCCATAACCCGTGGTTGCGCTTGTATTGTTTACGAACATCATGCAAGGCATCCAAAGCACCAGCTTTATCAAATTTATTTACGCAAACCAGATCTGCATAATCGAGCATATTTATTTTTTCCAGTTGTGAAGGGGCACCGTATTCCGGCGTCATCACATACATGCTGAGGTTGCAATAATCGAGGATGGATGCATCGCTCTGCCCAACGCCTGCACTTTCAAGAATCACAAGGTCGTAACCTGCATGGCAACATATTTCAAGTGCCTCTTTCACATAGCGGCTGAGGGCTTTATCACTTTCACGGGTTGCCAGGCTACGCATGTAAGCCCTGTTTGATGAAATGGCATTCATGCGGATCCTATCTCCAAGCAACGCTCCACCGGTTTTCTTTTTGGATGGATCTACTGAAATGACAGCGATGGTTTTATCGGTATAGGTATTCAGAAAACGCCGTACCAATTCATCGGTTACCGAAGATTTTCCTGCGCCACCTGTACCGGTAATGCCAACGACTGGTGTTGTAGTGATATTATCATCAATATGGGCAGTGATTTGAATTCCATTTTCTGCGTTAGTGATGAGACGGGCAATTTTACGGATATCTTTTGCTTCACCAAGCGTCATCGGGTACGGATAATCGCCGTTGCCATTAAGATTGAAATCGCATTGTTTGATTACATCTTCAATCATTCCTTCCAGCCCCATCTTACGGCCATCATCAGGTGAGTAGATCCTGGTAATGCCATAAGCATGCAGTTCTTCAATTTCAGATGGAAGGATGGTTCCACCTCCGCCGCCAAAAATCCGGATATGCCCGCAACCATTTTCTTCTAAAAGATCTTTCATGTACTTGAAAAATTCCACATGTCCTCCCTGATAACTGGTGATGGCAATACCCTGTACATCTTCCTCAATAGCGCATTCCACAATTTCCGCCACACTCCTGTTGTGCCCTAGATGGATGATTTCTGCACCTTTGCTCTGCAAGATCCTGCGCATGATATTGATAGCTGCATCATGTCCGTCGAATAATGCTGCTGCTGTTACGATCCTAACTTTTTGTTTTGGCGAAAAACTCATTTTACTCAAAATTTAATCGGTGAGATACCAACGGCAAGAAACATGCTACTGTTTACCATAGAGCCGTTTTGCAAAATTACGATATAGGGATTAAAACTGTCTGCTTAAAGAGCTGTTTACTTCATCCGGTAAGTGAGTGCGGCAAATTCGTCAATACTAAGTTGCTCTGCTCTTTTACTGAACATGGCTTCTTCGAGTACTGCCGGTTCAAACTGTGCCTTTAATGCATTGCGCAATGTTTTCCTCCGTTGATTGAATGCCGTTTTTACCAATACCCAATATGCCCGTTCCGATTTAACCGCTAAAGGGGTTTTACGCCTGGTTAACCGGATTACAGCGCTCATTACTTTTGGGGGAGGGTTGAATGCTTCCGGCGGCACTTCAAATAAATAGGTAACATCGTAATAAGCCTGCACCAACGCACTGAGCACTCCATAAGCTTTAGATCCGGGAGCTGAAGCAGCCCTTTCCGCCACTTCTTTCTGAAACATGCCGATCACAACAGGTACCTGTTCTTTCCAATCCAGCACTTTGAAAAGGATCTGAGAAGAAATATTGTAAGGAAAATTTCCAATCAGGGTGAAATTTTCTGTAAACGGCGGCTGAATATCGAGGATACTTGCAGTGATGATTTTTCCTTTAAGTTCAGGGTATTTTTTTTCGAGATATTCCACTTTTTCCTTATCGAGTTCAACGGCTAAAAAGGATACCCCTGGCAATTTTATCAGAGAGGAGGTGAGCGCACCTGCACCAGGACCAACTTCCAAAAGCCTTTCTACCGGATAGTGCTGTAAGGCATCCATGATTTTGGCAATGATGGCATCATCTTTAAGAAAATGCTGGCCCAGCGACTTTTTCAGCGTATACATCTGCACAAAAATAAGCAGAACAAAGGGCATAAGCCTGGATAATTAACAGATCATGCTAATCATGCACTAATACCAATGTGAATTATATAATATGCCAATATTTTATAAATCTTATATGCCGATGGTATTAAACAAATAGTTCAATGAGGCGATAGCCGATATTGGACTACATTGTTTGTCCAATCGGTATAAATGCGCCGATATTGGACTATATTGTTTGTCCAATCGGTATAAATGCCGATGGTATCAAACAAATAGTACAATGAGGCGATAGCCGATATTGGACTATATTGTTTGTCCAATCGGTATAAGGTAAGAGGAAGGATAATTTTTTTCTGATAACTTGCTTTAGGTTAAGGAGTTTTCCCCATTGCTCAGCACATCGTAAATGAGATAGTTATATGAATTGAGAAAAATAAAAAAATATTTTTATACGTAGTAATCCTGCGAAATAATGTGCAGAAGCTGCTAAAAAAAGCCGGTATTTTCCTATAAAACAGTTTAGGCAAGATGTTGTACTTTTACCGGAATTAAACAGGCAGGTATGAGCGTTTCGATCGAACATAAACCCATCATCGGTTTCAGTTGCGGAGATATCAATGGAATCGGCATCGAACTGATTCTTAAAGTACTTAGTGATAGCCGTGTGCTGGAATTTTGCACCCCTGTGGTTTTTGCCAACAACAAAGTGTTGAATTTTTACCGGAAAACGCTTCCGGAAGTGAATATTAACTTTGCACAGGTGCGAGAACTTGGCAAGGTGAATCACAAACAAATCAACTTATTCCAAAGTTGGGAGGAAGAAATAGCCATAACACCCGGGGAGATGAATGATACCGGAGGCAAGTATGCCGTTATCAGCCTTACGCAAGCTGCAGAAGCATTAAAATCAGGATTGATTCACGGGTTGGTTACCGCACCCATTCACAAAAAAAATATACAATCTGCAAGTTTCAATTTTTCGGGGCATACCCCTTACCTGAAACAACTATTTGGCGGCAAGGATGTAGCGATGCTGATGATCGCTGAAAACATGCGCATCGGCTTACTAACCGAACATGTGCCGGTAAAAGATATTTCACAATTCATCACTAAAGAAAGCATCCTGAGTAAACTTCAGGTAATCAACCAATCGTTGAAGAAAGATTTCCTCATCACTAAGCCAAAAATTGCAGTACTCGGCCTCAACCCACATTCCGGTGATGAAGGGCTAATCGGTAAAGAAGAAATTGAAATCATCAAACCAGCCATCAAAGAAGCCAAACAAAAAGATATTTTCTGTTTTGGTCCTTATAGTGCTGATGCATTCTTCGCCAGAGGGCAGTATGAAAAATTTGATGCGGTACTTGCACTTTACCACGATCAGGGGCTGATTCCTTTTAAATCGTTGTCGCTCGGGGAAGGAGTTAATTACACTGCAGGGTTAAATGCGGTGAGAACATCACCCGACCATGGTACTGCATTCGATATTGCAGGTAAAGGGTTAGCTGATGAAACTTCAACGCGTCAGGCATTATTCAGCTGTATCGACATCCTGCATAACAGGAATGAGTATAGCAATCAACGCGCTAATCCGCTGCGAAAACTCAGCAAATCGGTTGTAGCCAATGCTATTGACGAAAAAATAAATGAAGATTAAGGGAACATTGCTTTAGCTATTCCACTTCAAAACTGATCCTTACATTCACCCTGTATTCTGTAATTTTTCCTTTTTTATCAACCAGTGCACTTTGATTGGCTACATTCACACTCTTGATATTCCGGAGGCTTTTTGCAGCGTGAGTAACTGCGTTTTGGGTTGCTTCTTCCCATCCTTTTGGCGAGTTGGCCAGAATTTCAATGACTTTTAAAATTGACATAAAATAAATTTTGTGATAAGGTAAGCTTTTTGCTGCTCATCATCAAAATATATTATCCTGAACCCCTTTATTGATGATGTAGGAATTGAAATCAATTTCGGCTTTTCCTTTTTTATTTTTGAGGTCTTCCGGCTTTTTCTTTTCGCTGCCATCATCAAAATCAAAAGTAACTCCTTTGGGCAATTTGTAATCGCGGGTGTTAAAGGAAAATACAATCCTGTCGGGAAGTCCGTAAGCAATATATTTCCCGTAAGTCATAACCAATTCGTAAGTGCCATTTTCACGGGTGGTTGTTTTGGCTTTACAGATTACGAAATTGGATGGATCGATATAAACAGTTGAAAGCACTACATCGCTGTTATCATCCAGCGGAAGCAATTTGGCTACCCGCATCATAACATTGTTAATTTTTTCTGTGCCGGCATCGATTATAGTAAAGCGATCGCTTTCCAGCAAACTGTTCATGTTGATGCTAACCGCACCCTTAGGTATGAAAGAAACTCCTTTTTCGCTTTTCAATTTCAGCTTATTGGGTTTCTTGAAATAAACAGTGATGTTGGCTAC
Source organism: Sphingobacteriales bacterium (assembly GCA_026391525.1). Taxonomy (GTDB): domain Bacteria; phylum Bacteroidota; class Bacteroidia; order Chitinophagales; family Chitinophagaceae; genus Ferruginibacter. The sequence continues at coordinate 19,622 of JAPLEF010000048.1, read as the reverse complement.
CGGAACTTTCAGAAATGCCACATTGGTTTTCATCTTGCCCGATGCCTGATAATCATTTACCTGGTTGATTTTAATTCTGGCTTTTTCAAGGATTGTTTCTATATCCTGTGCCGGTGAAGCAATGGAATAAAAAAGAAATAGCGTTACTAATTTTATGAAGTGGTACATAAGTTTCGTTTATGATAAAATATCTTTCTTTCTGAACACAGCAATCGAAATACCCAGCAGGATGACGATATGAGCAATGAGGATGAATAAGCTTTTGCGGATGGCAGGCCAGTTTTCAAGGCTCCCCGGAATGGGCTGCCCGTCTGCATTAGTGCCGATATAAAAGAAACCTTTCCAGCCTACTAGGTATGAGGTGAAGAGCCAGGGTTTTACGTTTTTGTCGATAATCGGCACGCCGATGTTAGATACGATGGTACAAATAATTACGATACATACCGTAGCGATGATCGGGCCGATTGAATTTTCTGCATAGATAGATAAGAGCAATGCGAGTGCTGCAATAACGGTAAGGGCGATTGCCGCATAACCGAATGCAGCGAAATAGCGCCACAGCACATCATCTGCTCCAATCTGCAGGATCTGTGATTCTTCGCCGCTCACCCTAAAGATCAGCATGTCGTCGACACCAAAAATGGCCATACTGAGGAAGAGCGCCATAACGGCCATCCATAGTAGCAGTGCTACTGTAAAAATGAAAGACGCCATGAACTTAACAAGCAGCAATTGGGTACGGCTAACAGGTTTGGTTAGGAGCAGCCTGAGCGTGCCCATATTGGCCTCGCCTGAAATAGCATCTCCTGCTATGAGTGCCACCAGTATGGGCACCTGCACCAGGAGGGTGTTAAGAATGATGTAGCACATGAAATAGCCATTGATGGCTTTGATGCGGTCGAGTTCAAAACTGTCTTGTACACTTTGCAACATGAGGTTCATGTAACTCGAGCCGTCTGCTTTAAAAGCAAACTGAAAAATCAATACAATAGCACTGATGGCAGCAAAAGCGATATACGTACGCGGCCTTCGGGAAATTTTAAACATTTCAATTTGCAAAAGGCTCCACATGGGTATCGTTGTTGGTAAGTGATAAAAAATAAGCTTCCAGGCTATGGCGGGGTTGAACAGCAACGATATCTGTGCCTTTTTCACCAAGGTATCGTATGAGTTGAGGAATATCTTCCCGGTTCATCGACAACTGCAAATGTCTTCCCTGAATAACCGCGGTTGCCCATCTGGTTTCCTGCAACCATTTTAATGCGTTCATATTATTGGCGGTTTCCACTTGCACAAGCGTGTTTGCGGGATCAAGCATTTCCTGAACAACGCCTTCTGCAATTTTTTTCCCTTTGTGGATTACAATCATCCGGCTGGCAATCACTTCAATTTCACTGAGCAAATGCGAGGATACGATAACCGTTTTGCCCATCTGCCTGCTTAGCCTTAAAATGAGGTTTCGCATATCGGCAATACCTTGCGGATCGAGCCCGTTGGTAGGTTCATCTAATATGATCAACTTTGGATCGTGCACCAAAGCAACAGCAATGCCTAAACGCTGTTTCATGCCCTGGCTGAAAGTTCGCACTTTGCTTTGGCTGCGTTCGGCCAGGCCAACCATTTCCAATTGATTCATCAGTAACTTTCGCGAAACTTTTATCTTGCTCATCCGCGCAAAAAGGGATAGGTTTTCGTAAGCCGTGAGGTATTGGTAAAGATCGGGGCGTTCAATGATGGAACCGGTTTGAGAAAGAATTTCATGCCGGTTTTCATGAAGTGGCAAACCGAAAATTTTTATTTCCCCCGCTGTTGGAGAAATGAGGGTAAGCAACATCCTGATCGTGGTTGATTTACCGGCGCCGTTTTGCCCTAAAAAACCATAAATATCACCTTCCATTACGGAAAACGACAAATCTTCAACAGCTTTGATATCCCGGTATTGTTTGGTGAGATGGTTAACTTCCAGCAAAACATTCATCTTGCAAAATTAACAGTAATTGCAGGGGAATGTTTTAAGTAATGCAAAGAATTCAAAAATAACCGTCCCTATGATTCCGGGTTTTGGGTATACGACTGCAGGGCCAGTACATAGGCTTCAAAAGCTTCCACTCCTTTACGCGTAATTTTACATAAGGTGAGAGGATAATTGTTTCGGAACTGTTTGTTGATTTCAATATATCCCGCTTCCTTAAGTTTGTTGAGTTGTATGCTCAAATTTCCGGCACTAGCTTTTGATTTCTCTTTTAAAAAAGTGAACTCCGCCTCTTTAACTCCAATGAGCAGGCTCATAACAGCAAGGCGAAGCTGTGCATGCAATATGGGGTCCAGATCTTTAAACATCAGCGCTCTCCTTGCGTTTACTTTTTTGGTATTCTCTTTTCATGAGTAATCCGGGGAAAAACCAGGCTACTAAAGCAGATAATGCTGTAAGTAACATATCTGTTTCGGTATTGCTGTAAAGTGTGATCAAACAACAAACCCAGCAAAAAATACCTCCCCATAACATAGGTTTAAAATGGCAGGCCGTTCCAGTAATAAAAGTAGGCAGTCCATATAATAAAAGGAAATAAGCCGGAACAAATTCACTGAATTGGAATACAGGTGCATTTCCGGTTAATTCCCTGTATTCCTTTGCAACGGGTTGCCAGGATTGAAACACTGCATTATTGATAAATATCAGCAGGAAAATGGCTATTCCAAAACCTATCCATATATATTTCAGGAATACTTCATCATAAGTTTTAACGCTTCGGTTTCTGTTTCGCTGCTCCTTTGCGCTTATGATAATCTGTGGTATGATGGCTACGATGGTAAGCAGAAAAATATCGAAAGGCAACCGGTAGTTGAAATGAATTTCTGTAAACTTCACTATTGAACAGATAGCGATTACAATACCCCACAACATGGCACCTCTTCCAGTGTCATGGTAGGCATCTTTTGCCTGCCCGATCATGCTGCTGATCAGTTTTAGGCTTTCTTCATGACTTAATTCTTTATCGTGCATAGTTTGTTAGATTAAGCTTAGAGATATGGCTTATTTCGCATTACATTCTTCTAACATCTGCCTGGTGATATCCATACCCCAGTTTGGAGTAAGCTCTGATGCAGGTTTATAAACAAGGTATTTATCCATTGCTTTCTGGAATTCAACTTTCGCTGTTTTGCAACCACCTCCAAATTGTTCGGGCGTATATTTCAAACCCTGGCCTTTAAGAAAATCAGGGCGTGGATTTGTTGGATCCTGGGTTGAAGCCATCGTAAGCTGCTTCTCGCTTTCAGGGCCATACTGCATGTAACGCTGCATGGGATCTACCATCATATGGCTGCTTGCAATCATACTCTTGATACAACTCACTTCAGAATTGTTGGGTTCCAGAGAATCTGCTTTATTGATGAGCTGAGTAGCCTTATCGGCAATGCCATCAATCTTGTTCTTATCCTGCTCCATAAATGCCAGTTGTACCTGACAAAAAGCAGCGTAATAATAAGGCAGCCATTGGGTCTTTTCAGCAGTGGCAATTCTTTCAAAATTATTGGCCAGGGTTAACAGATAGGCAGGATTCTTAAAACCACTATCGATCGCCTGAAGATTACCTTTCATGGCATTCAGGTATTTTTCAGATTGGGCATGAACCATGCCGGTGCTTGAACAAAAAAGGATGATGGCGAACAGTAACTTTTTCATGATGATGATTTTGAATGTTGATATTATAAATTGTTGTTGATGGCATCTTGCGACCGGTCTACTCCAAAACTCATGAAGCATCCTATGAATACAAATCTTTTTGATGGCGGACCCACGGGAATTTTTTGGGTACTCATGCTGGCATAAGTATAATTATAAACCTGTTTTTGGCCCAGTACATTACTGATCGACAAAACCCAAACGATGAAAGCCTTCTTATCTTTACGACCAAGATTAGGAAGGTAATTCACACTAAAGCCCAGGTTATTGTAATTAATGGTGCGGCCATTGTCAGTTATCACATTCTTATTCTGAACCTCATCGTAAACAATCTGGTAATAAGGTCTTCCTGTTGCAAAGTTGTAACTGGCGTTAAAACCGGTTTTCCAGGGCAAGACGAATTTCTTCACTACAAAAGAAGCCGTGTGCCGGGCTGCGAAATTGGGTTCCATTTGCATGGGGAAATTGAGATAGTCTCTTTTGGTATCGAGAAAAGAATAGGATATCCAATAATCCACATTCTTCAGTGTTTTCTTATCTCTCCAGAAAAACTCCATTCCCTTAGCATAGCCTTTACCGTTATTATTGTCGGCAACTTGCCTGCCATATGCATCAAAATCTGTTTTATGTAGCCTTTGATAATCTTTATAAAATATTTCTGTACGGAAGGTTCGCTGGCTGGTGATTTTCTGATATTGAAGGATATAATGACTAGCCTGCGCATATCCGATTTTCGGACCGGTGGCAGGTAGCAACTGTACTTCAGGATTCTGATAAAAAATGCCGTATGCAAAAGATGCCTGACTTTTGTTACGGAATTTGTAAGCAAGTGAAACACGAGGAGCAAGATTCCATTCATCCATTATACTGGAATGTTCCAGCCGTGCACCGAGTTTTACGGCAAGGTCGTTTGAAAGATAAAAATCTGTTTCTCCAAAAACTGCCACCAGGTTATCTTTAACCGTTGTTTGGTAAGTACTGCTGTCGTAAGCCGTAAAATCTGTTTGCTGGCGGCTGTAAAAATAATCAGCACCTCCGCGGATGATATTGAGGCCGTTCAATTTTTTCTCAAGCACAAAACGAGCCTGCGTATAAATAGACTTAGCCTTTACTTCATAATTCTTGAAAGCGTAACCGATTGGATTGGTAATGACTACTTTTTCGCCGCTTTCATTTTCTAATTCGTTACTGATGTCATCCCGATTGGTACTGAAACTGATGCCGCTGAAGAATTTCCATCCCTTCCCCAAATTTTCTTTCCAGTTGATATTCTGATACGTGTTGAAATTGCGAAGCGTGAAAGCATCTTTTAAAATGGAAGAGTCGATATCTGCACTTCTGAAGCCAACATCGCCGGTACTCAGGTAACCATAGTATTTAATCATTCCTCCAGATTTTGTTCGGATTCTGAAATTGGCATCCGTTTCATGAAATACCGGGAATTTGAAATAATCCTGCTGCTGTTTGATCAATGAAAAGGCAAGGGCAAGATTAGAATAGTTATAAGTAAAACCCCAGGAAGCTTTTTTATCCTTTGATAATTTTTGGATACCGCCACCCAGGCCAACAACAGAAAGAGATAAGCTGGCTTCTGTTCGTTCCGGCAAATCGTTCGATTCTAAAACCAAGGCTGAAGAAAGTGCCTGTCCATATAATGCCGAATAGCCTCCGGTACTGAAAATGGTTCCTTTGAAAAGAAAAGGATTGAATCTACCCCTTGATGCTATGCCGGGTACAGCCGAGTAAAAAAAGTTGTTCACGAGGTTTCCATCCATATAGATCTTGCTTTCCGCCGCAGATCCCCCTCTAACAAACAAACCACCCGTTTCGCCAACCTGCTGGGTACCCGGAAGGGTTTTGAGCGCTCCTGTAATATCCCCCTCGGCACTGGCTGTTGTAACTATATCGAGTGAAGTAAGTACCGTTCCTTTCTTCTTATCACTGGCTTCAAAGGCACCCGCGGTAATCACCACGGCATTCATTTCCGTTATTTGCTCTTTTATGCTAAAATTTACCAATATGTTATCCTTCGCAATTTCTATAGCCTTTTGAGCAGAACTGTACCCAAGTAATGTAATTTCTAACAGTTTATTGCCGGTTTCGGTGGTTTGGAAGCTGAAATTTCCCAAACTGTCGGTTGTGGCACCATCATATGAATCTTTGATCACTACACTCGCACCAGAAAGAGGGCGGTTCTTCTGATCGGTCACTTTTCCTGAAATAGTGACCTGTGAAACTCCTGCTTTCATGATAAGAATGAGTATAAAAATCAGCCAAAATTTCATGTCGGTAAATTTATCACAATTATAAATAGGTTTATTGTGTAAACCATATTATTTTTTTATTTATTTCGGATAATCTTCAAACTAATGACCTTTCTTATCGTAATTAAAGATGAATTAAAGTATTGATTATCTGTTATTTATAGAATTTAAAATCTACTTTTAAAGTGAAGCCCCTTGGCTTTTTACTTATACACATTTTTGAAAATTAATTTTTTTATGTGGCGGCAATTTGTAATTTAGCAACAGAATTTAATGGGTTAGTAAGTATAAAGGGTTGGCAGAAATGCCGACCCTTTTACTTTGTATGAACTCCTCATTTTTGTTTTTTTGATCTGCACTTTTTTTTCTCGATACAAACTTTAAAAGATCTGCACAACATCATCTGTCATCAATTCTTTTTTCAAATCTTTATTTGAATTTACATTTACATCATGAGTAAAACACGTTCAGCTTTTTTTTGTCAGCATTGTGGGTATGAAAGTGCAAAATGGTTAGGCAAGTGTCCTTCTTGTAATGAGTGGAATAGTTTTGTAGAAGAAGTAAAACATAAGGGAACAGACAAATCTGCGAAGCATGACGAATGGGAAAACTACAACGGCATAGCCAGAACAAAAACAATCGCTTTACAAGACGTAAGCAGTGCAGAAGAAAAAAGAATCGTAACTGAAGATGCAGAACTCAACAGGGTGCTTGGAGGAGGCATCGTACCGGGCAGTATCATCTTAGTTGCCGGCGAACCTGGTATTGGCAAATCGACATTGTTCTTACAAAATGGACTGATGTTAAAAAAACTCCGCACACTTTATATCAGTGGAGAAGAAAGTGAACAGCAGATCAAGATGCGCGCCGATCGGTTAGGATTAGAGAATGATCAGTTTTTTCTGCTTACCGAAACAGAAACGCAAACGATTTTCAAAGAGATCAAGAAATTGAAACCGGATGTGGTGATTCTTGATTCTGTACAAACCCTGCAATCACCATTTGTGGAATCTTCTCCCGGAAGTGTCAGCCAGATCAGGGAATGTGCTGCGGAGTTGCAACGATTTGCCAAAGAAACCAATACGCCTGTTTTCCTGATTGGCCACATCACCAAAGAAGGCGCCATTGCTGGTCCGAAGATACTGGAACACATGGTGGATACGGTTTTACAGTTTGAAGGCGACCGTCATTATGCTTACCGTATCCTGCGCACTTTAAAAAACAGGTTTGGTTCAACAGCAGAAATAGGCATCTATGAAATGACAGGCGCTGGCATGAGGCCTGTGACCAATCCGAGTGAAATTCTCATCACCCAGAAAGAAGATCAGCTTAGCGGAATTGCCATTGCAGCAACCATAGAAGGTATGCGTCCGCTACTGATAGAAACACAGGCATTGGTAACGCAAAGTGTATATGGCACACCACAACGAACCGTCAGTGGTTTTGATTTGCGACGCCTGCAACTTTTATTGGCCGTGCTGGAAAAAAGAGGAGGCTTTCATTTCGGCATCAAAGATGTGTTCATCAATATAGCAGGTGGCATCAAAGTGGAGGATCCTTCAATCGATCTTGCCATCGTATGTGCCTTGCTGAGCAGTTATGAAGATGTACCTGTTCCACAACAGATATGTTTTGCGGGCGAAGTAGGATTGAGCGGAGAAATAAGAGCCGTCAACCGAATCGATCAGCGCATTGCGGAAGCCAATAAACTGGGCTTCGAAAAAATCATCGTCAGCAAATACAATGCAAAAGCGGTAACTAAAGAAAGTTCATCCATACAAGTGATTGCTTTAGGCAAAGTAGAGGAACTCTACCAGTATTTATTTTAATTTGAGGGCAAAGCCCGATAAATGAAATGGATCAGTTCTTTTCTTGCGCCTGCAATCCATATGCTCTATCCGCAACATTGCCCCGGGTGTGGTGCGGATATGCCCGTTACAACAGCACTTTTATGCGTGCATTGTTTGCATGAACTTCCCCGTACAGGTTTTGCCGGTTTACATAACAATACTACAGAAGCGATTTTTTTTGGGAGACTACAGCTCAAAGCCGCCCACAGTGAATATTATTTTTCAAAGGGGCAATTGATCCAGGGCCTCATGCACCAACTGAAGTACAAGAACAAACCGGAAGTTGGCATCTTCCTGGGCAACCTGTTAGGTGAGAGCCTGTTGATCAGCAGCCGTTTCAGTCAGCTCGACCTGATAATGCCCATGCCGATGCATAAATCAAAAGAATACAAACGCGGCTACAATCAGGCGACCAAAATTTGCGAAGGCATTTCAGAAGTGATGCAAGTACCGGTGAATACGGAACTCCTCATCAAAAAAGAAGCCACCGAAACCCAAACCCGTAAACAAAGGGCCGAACGCTGGAAGAATGTTGCTGAAAGCTTTACGATCATCCATCCAGAAAAAATTACAGGAAAAAAGATTTTACTGGTGGATGATGTGCTCACTACCGGCGCCAGCTTAGAAGCATGTGGCCAGCATCTGCTTCGCATCGCAGGAACTGAACTCAGCATCGCTACTCTTGCCTACGCTACTAAATGAGCGGATAGCCAAAAAAAAATTACTTTTGGCTATGCAACGTACCGTTTCCATAATGGCTTTTATTTGTATTGCCCTGTTATTGGCAGTAAGCTCCTGCAAGAAGGAAAGCTTCATCACCGATTCAGGAGCCAGGCTCAATATCACTGCCGACAGTATAAAGTTTGACACTGTTTTTACTACAACAGGTTCGGTAACCCGTTCATTCAAACTGATCAATGAAAACGATCAGGCACTCAGGATCGGTTCCATCAAACTCATGGGCGGTTCAGGCAGTGCATTTAAGATGAACGTGAATGGTACTGCTGCAACAGAAATCAATAATACTGAAATTGCGGCCAACGACAGCATATACATATTCGTAGCCGTAACCATCGACCCTACAACCAGCCAACTGCCATTTATTGTAAGCGATAGCATCCAAATTGAATACAACAACAATAGCAGGAAAGTGATTTTGGAAGCTTACGGACGAAATGCGCATTTTCTCAATAATCAAACCATTCAATCTTCAACCATTTGGACGAATGACCTGCCTTATGTGATATTGGGCGGATTGCGGATAGACAGTAATATCAGTCTTACCATTGAAAGCGGATGCAGGATTTATGCCCATTCCGGAGCAACCATTTTAGTAGATGGAAGCCTGTTGTGCAATGGCACAAAAAATAACGAAGTGCATTTCTCCGGCGACCGGCTGGATGAAGGATATCGCGATCTGCCCGGAAGCTGGCCTGGAATTTACTTCCGGAGTACCAGTACCAATAATCGGTTAACCTTTACCGTTATCAACAATGCCTTCCGTGCCATTCAGGCGGAAGATATAGCGGTTCAAACCAATCCGAAGCTGGTACTGGAACAATGCATTATCCGTCAGGCGAGTGATTATGGTTTACTGGCGCAAAATTGTAATGTATCGGTGAGCAATTCCCTCATCAGCAATTGCGGCAACAATGTTGCCATCCAGTTGGGCGGAAAATACCGTTTTGATCATTGCACGCTTGCCTCCTATTCGAATACCTATTTCATTCATGAATTTCCGGTACTGCAGGTTTCGAATGCCTTGTTTCAAAATGGCCAGTTGCTGAGTACCGATCTGGATGCTGTTTTTCGCAACTGCATTTTTTGGGGAGATGGGGGAACTGTTGATGATGAAGTGTTGGTAACCCGTGAAGGAAATACTACATTCTCGGCAATCTTTGAAAACTGTCTTTATAAAGCGGTAAACGACCCTATCAATAGCAGCTTGCTGGCAGTGATAAAAAATCAGGATCCGCTTTTCGATAGTATTGATATCAGCAACCGCTATTACGATTTTCATTTCAATAACAATCCTTTTTCACCGGTAATCGATCAGGGCACCAACAGCAGCTTACCGCGCGATTTGGATGATTTACCAAGAGTGGTAGGATTGGCTTCTGATTTGGGGTGTTATGAGCGGCAGTAAAATAATGTGGTAAGTTTTACGCATACTCCCCGCCCGGGTTCGAGGCTCACGAACCGCATTCGATGAATATGGAATGATGAACAAGGAATGATGAACAAGGAATGTTGAATAATGAAGTTGAATAAAGAAGTTGGAAATGTCCACCTATTATTACGAAGCAATAACAATTCCGGCAATTGGAAGTGGAGAATTATTCAAATATTCTTTAATCTTTGGAGTTAGTTTGGTCAACTCTTCATAGCTGTTAATCTTTGTTACTAAAACAAATACAGCTATTGTATATTTTGCGAAATTTTGCTGATGCTGCAGGTTTTTTCGAAAGTTAAAAGTGCGTCAAAGTTATTTTTGATCATAAGCTTTAAAAACTCACCATTTTTGATGCCATTCCACTCTTTGTCGCGTACTGTATAAATTTCTTGCTCAGGAAAATCGAGTTTGAGACGTTTTGGTAGATTTTCATCAAGCAAGAGCCGCATAAAGTTGGTCTAAGTTTTTCGAATTCAATAATTTGTTTGTCCAATCTAATAGTGCGATTGCTTGATCTTTAGTTACAGTGGGAAAGTCTTCAAGAAATGTGTCCAGAGAAATGCCAGCCTCAAGATGATCAAATAAAGATTCAACAGGCACACGAGTTCCTTTAAAAACAGTTTGCCCGCCGAGTATTTCATTGTCAATTGTGATGAGTTCCCTAATATCCATGTACTAAATTTACAAAAAAAATCTTCAATAGTAACCTTCTATAAAATTGTAGGCTCCCCTTATTTTAATGCCACATTAACCTGGTATCAATTTTCAATCCGAAAAATATTTTTGATACCCACCGCCCCGGTTCGACCCTTTTACTCGTGATATACCTTTGCGGCAGGTAAATCATTACTTTATATATACACTAATCAATAATTGTAACAATAACCATGGCCTTTTTTCAAAAATAATATTAAATCTAAATATAATATAAGAAAGTTGCTATTAATACTAAAAAGATGATTAGCAGGTACTGATCGAATCTAAAGCTGATTTTTCAGAAACCACAAAAGCAATCGCATCCAAAGCAAATATAAAAGAATCGATAACAATGCCTTGTTTGTTAAAAAGCTCCTTTTCTTCCTCTTTGATGGCCCGCGAAGAATTGGCGATATGAGCATTCCCGTTAAGCAAAGATGCAATCCCTAATCCTGATCCTCCACCTGAAACAGAAACCAGCAACGAATCATGCTGCTTATGAAATTCTTCTGCAAAAATTACCGCTAAATTCACTTCTGTATCCGAACCCTTAATCTTTATGGTGTCATCTTTTAATGAACACGACCATAATAACAAGGTTGAAAAAAAGGTTAGCAATCGCATGATCAAAAGTATCTCCTTTGATAGCACAAAAAGTTATGTAAATATTAAATATAATTACTAAGTTTCAACAAAACATCCTGAATTTTGTTTCAAAATAAAAACATGTACAAAGTTATTGCCATCTCTGCATTATTGATCTCCTGTTTTTCTCCTGAAAAGGATAAAACTCAGGTTGCTAAACCCACCCAAACATCCACCTCCATGAACGACAGTATTAAAAGTATCCATGATTTCAAAGTAGCCTCCCTCGATGGTGGCAGCATCAATTTTGCCGATTTCAAAGGAAAAAAAATCCTGGTGGTGAATACAGCATCGGAATGTGGTTATACGCCTCAGTACAAAGACTTACAGGCTTTAGCGGAAAAGTATAAAGACAAATTGGTGGTGGTAGGTTTTCCGGCGAATAATTTCGGTGGACAAGAACCCGGCTCTAACACCGAAATCAAATCCTTCTGCGAAAAAAATTATGGCGTTACTTTTCCCATGGCGGCTAAAGTGTCGGTAAAAGGCGATGATATCGCCCCCATTTTTAACTGGCTGACCCATAAAAGCCTCAACCAGGTGATGGATGCCGAAATCGGATGGAATTTCAACAAATTCCTATTAGATGAAAACGGAAAACTCATCAGTAAATTCGACAGCAACGTGAAGCCCATGAGCAATGATATTGTGGGTAAGCTTTGATAAATTCTTTCTTTTTTAAAAAAGCCGCCGGAATAAGGGCAGTTTTTTGTTTTAATTTGCAACGTGCAGTTTAAGGAAGTCATCGGCCAAAACCCCATCAAAAAACAACTGGTAAACCTGTTTCAACAAAACAGACTCAGCCATGCATTGCTTTTTCTAGGGAAAGAAGGTACCGGAGGAATGGCCATGGCGCGGGCTTTTGCCCAGTACCTGGTTTGCGAAAAAGTGAACGGCAGAGAACCATCAGCACAACAACCCGGCTCTTTATTCGATGAACTGCCCGATAATTCTGCAACAGCCGCATCTCTTCCCTTAACCGATTCCTGCGGCATCTGCCCTGCTTGTATGAAAGCAAAAGCGCTGGTTCATCCCGATATTCATTTCATCTATCCGGTAATCAGCAAAAAGCCCGGCGATAAACCGGTCAGCAATGATTATGCAAAGGAATGGCGCATTTTTCAGGAGAAACAACCTTACGGAAATTTATACGATTGGATCCAGTTCATCGGTGAAACCTATAAAGTAAGCGGTGTTGAGAACAAACAAGGTAATATCAACGCTCAGGAATGCAATGAAATCATCCGCAAACTCAGTTTGAAAAGCTTTGAATCGATTTACAAGATCATGCTGCTTTGGATGCCCGAACTGCTTAGCAAGGAAGGAAACAGATTGCTGAAAATCATCGAAGAGCCCCCACCCGATACACTATTCATCCTTGTTGCCGAAAACGACACGCTCCTGTTACCTACCCTGCTCTCGCGTTTGCAATTGGTAAAACTCCCGCCATTAACGATGCAGGATATCGCCGCTACGTTGGAATTGAGAAATGGAGTGCCCCTAAAAAAAGCCGAACAGATCGCCCTGCTCAGTGAAGGCAATTATCACGAAGCTCTCGAATTGCTGCTGCATAACGACGACGATTGGGAACTATTACTGCGCAACTGGCTTAACTGTATCGTCAAAACAGCATTGCCCACTCAGGTAAAATGGATTGAAGACATCAGTAAAATCGGCAGAGAAAAACAAAAACAGTTCCTCCTCTACTTTATTCAGGTGCTGGAACATGCTATCCGGCTACGGATTTCAGGAGCCCTTGAAAACCCCCAATCTGCTGAAATACAAGCCACTCAGGTTGATTTTGCAGGCAAACTCAACAAAATATGCGACCATTCGCAACAGGAAGCCATCATCAGGGAACTCGATCAGGCCTATTACCAGATTGAACGCAATGCCAATGCCAAAATCCTCTTTCATGCACTCACCATCAGATTATACCATATTATAAGTAACAATTCAGTAATTTTGATGCAATAAGGTTACCCGTAGCTACAGCGGTTGAAAGTATAGGATAGTTTTTTTTCCGGCTTTTGTTCCCTGTTCAGCTTCATTGGCGTCGCACTCTTGTACTTCGGTTCAATGTTCGGCATACAGTAGCCACATTATTTTTCATTCATAAATTATTTATACTGATGGGATGTGGAAGTTGCGGCACCTCAAAAGATGGTGCGCCGGGTGGATGTCAAAGCCATGGCAGTTGTGCAAGCGGAGGCTGTAACCGGATGAATGTTCACGATTGGCTCGCCAATTTACCTTTCAGCGACCCTGAAAGCAATTGCCGGATTGTTGAAATCAGTTTCGCCAATGGCAGCCGTAAAGATTATTACAAAAACACTACCCTGCATTATTACGAAAAAGGCGAAGTGGTAGCCGTTGAAGGCACCAGCGGTTTTGATGTGGGCATGGTAAACCTTACCGGCGAACTGGTTCGTTTACAACTGAAGAAAAATAATATTGACGAAAAAAGTCCGGATATCCGCAAAATACTTCGCAGGGCTACGGAATCCGATTTGTTGAAACTGGAAGAACAAAAAGCACGTGAAGCCGAAGTGCTCATTCGCAGCCGTGCCATTGCCCGTCAATTGAAACTGGATATGAAAATGGCCCAGGTGGAAATTCAGGCAGATGGCAGAAAAGCCACTTTTTTTTACATCGCCGACGACCGGGTGGATTTCCGTGAGCTGATTAAAGTTTATGCCACCGAATTCAAGGTGAAGGTAGAAATGAGGCAGATCGGTGCCCGGCAGGAAGCAGGAAAAGTGGGTGGCATCGGTAGTTGTGGCCGCGAATTATGTTGCAGCACCTGGCTTACCGATTTTAAAAGTGTAAATACCAATGCTGCACGTTATCAAAACCTCAGCATCAATCAAACCAAATTAAGCGGTCAGTGTGGCCGTTTGAAATGCTGTTTGAATTATGAACTCGATACATACCTGGATGCCCTCCAGTTTTTTCCTTCCGACTGCGATATGCTGGAAGTAGCCAAGGGCCGAGCCTTTCTGGTGAAAAAAGATATTTTCCGCAACCTGATGTGGTACACTTTGCCCGAAAGCAATAAGCAATACCCGCTTGCTATCGAAACCGTAAAAAAGATAAAGGCGCAAAACAGAGATGGAATCCGCCCCGAAGAAATGGAAACAGCCGAAGTGGTAACCGGTAAGCCTAAAGAAGTGGAACCTTTATATGCCGATATCGTTGGCCAGATCAGCCTTCGCAGTTTAGAAAAAAATTCGCGCAAGCGCCGCGAAAAAGAAAAAGGACAGCAACAACGTCAGGCTGGCAATTCACCAAGACAATCCGGCCAACCCAATCAGTCACGCGGGCAAAACCAACGCCCCGATCAACAACGCCCTCAACAAAACCAGGGAGGAAATAACCCACAAAAACAATTTGGTCAACCCGGCAACCGTCCGGCACAGGGTAATCGTCCACCACAAAATAATAACCGACCGCCTCAGCAACGCGGGCCAAGGCAAGACAGGCCACAACAACAAAGGCCACCGCAACAAGGAAACCGTCCGGGTGGCGATGCGCCAAATCCGGCACCCTAACTGAACATGGTTTGGTATGCTTAACGCAAAAAACATGAAGCGTGTCTATTGAAGTCAGCCATCTTACAAAAACCTACGGCACACAAACTGCGGTAAACGATATTTCATTTTCCCTTCGCAAAGGAGAAATTACAGGATTTCTTGGGCCAAATGGAGCAGGAAAATCTACCAGCATGAAAATGATCACCGGCTATGTGATGCCGGATAATGGCGAGATAAAAGTTTGTGGCATTGCAGTAAACGGACAAGGTATAGAAACCAAGAAAAAAATCGGGTATCTCCCCGAAGCCAATCCGCTTTACCCTGATATGTATGTAAGGGAATACCTCCATTTCATGGCAGGCATCCACGGGCTTCAAAACAAAAAGGATAAAATTGAAGACGTGATTCAGCGAGTAGGCTTAACAGTGGAAGCGCATAAAAAAAACGGACAACTCAGTAAAGGTTATAAACAACGGGTAGGGTTAGCCGCAGCTATACTTCACGATCCGGAAGTTTTGATATTAGATGAACCTACTTCCGGGTTAGACCCCAATCAGATTGTAGAAATACGGGAAGTGATCCGCCAGTTGGGCAAAGAAAAGACCCTCTTGTTTTCTTCACATATCATGCAGGAAGTGGAAGCGGTTTGCGATCGGGTGATCATCATCAACAAAGGCGTATTGGTTGCAGATGCCCCAATGGCCAGTTTGCGTTCGGCTAAAAATAACCTGCCTGTTATTGTAGTGCAGTTTAAAGAAGATATCGATACCGCCTGGTTAACGGCACTAAAGCATGTTACGGAAGTTACAAGGAAGAATGCCGGGCATTTCCACTTAACCACTTCTCAGGAAGAAAGTGTTCGTACCCAACTGATGCAGCTGAGCATCCACAAAAAACTCAATTTGATTTCATTGCAAACAGAAAGCCAGCAGATGGAAGATGTTTTCAGGGAACTTACTGGGAAGTCATAATTTTAAAGCTCTAGCTTTTAACTCCATCTACAAAATACATATCGATAGTTCCTTTATTTTTAGCTTCAATTTTTCCACGGTAAGAACAAATGAATTTTTCTTTTACCAGTTCGTAGGTTGCACCACTGATGTTAACCCGGCCAACCGCACCACTGCTTTCCATTCTTGAAGCCGTATTTACCGTATCTCCCCAAATATCGTAAGCGAATTTTTTGATGCCTACAATTCCCGCAACTACAGGCCCTGAGTTGATCCCCAGCCGCAATTCAAAATAAGGCTGCCCTTTTGCTTCCCGATCGATTTTATTGCGGTGAATGAAATCAACCATTTCCAATCCTGCATTCACGATGTCTTCCGGATTCGTGGTATTGGTTACCGGCAAACCGCTTGCACACATGTAGGAGTCGCCGATGGTTTTTATTTTTTCAATCCCGTATTTGGTTATGATGCGGTCGAACTCGCTGTAACAATAATTGATTTCGGCAACCAATTCCTCCGGTGTAAGTTTTTCACTGGCTTGTGTGAAGTTCTTGAAATCGGTGAACAGTACTGATACCAGATCAAAGCTCTTTGCCTTTGCAGTACCTGTTGCTTTTAGTTCTTCGGCTGTTTCTTCCGGCAAGATGTTTAATAGCAATTCTTCGCTGCGCTTTTTTTCCTTACTGATCCTGTTCCGCTGCATGAAGAAAACAGTGGCAAAAAGAAGTACCACTGAAAACCCTCCGATGAAGCCGTTTCGTACCAGCTTCTGCCGCTGTAGTACTTTGCTTTGAATCTCTTTGTCTTTATTCAGCAACTGTATCTGCGATTCTTTCTTTTCGAGATTAAAAGCGAACTCTAAGGAACCTAATTTCTTATCTGTGTCGATATTGTACATGGTATCTTTTACAGCCAGCAAAAGCTCCTGATACCTGAATGCACTGGTAAAATCAGATTGTTTTTTATAGGCAGCGGTAAGTCCCGCATACGCATCCTTCATCTCTGTAGTAGCATTTAACGGCAAGGCATACCCGAGCGAACGCTTATACGATTCAATGGCAAGTTTGTTATCGCCTTTGGCATAATAAGCCTGCGCCAAACCAATTAAAGATTGAATGATATCAAGTTTCGTATCGAGTTTTTTAGATAATTCATAAGCCTGGGTATGCTTCTGGATGGCTTTTTCATAATCTTTTTGATGGGTATACACACGGCCAATATAGTTATCCGCATAAGGCATATCTTCAGTACCTTCGAATGTTTTTGCAGATTCATATAAATAAACCAATGCCAGCGAATCCTGATCCATTTTGTAATAGATTTCACCCAGGTTCCCGGAAGAAACGCCGATCAGGTAATCATCTTTGATCACATGGCTCAGTTGATAAGAACGAAGAAAATAATCTACCGCTTTTGAGTTGGTAATGGCTTTATTGCTATATACACCGCCAATATTGGTAAGAGAAGTTACAATACGCTGGGTATCACTGATCTCCTCGGCGATCTTGAGCGATTGCAGATGAAGTTCAAGCGATTTGGCATCATCCCCTTTATTGAAATAAACTGCTCCCATATTACTAAGCATGTTTGCAACACCTTTCTTATCGTTGATCTGTTTGTACACATCTAATGCCATTTGCCATTTTTTTATGGCATCAACATATTCTCCTTTCATGTAGTGGCCACGCCCGATATTCTTATAGGCAAGTGCCAGCCCGGGTTTGAAATTAATTTTTTCTGCCATTACGCTGGCAGAAGCTGCAATTACAATAGAAGTGTCGGGTTTATCATTAAAATAAAGAATGCTCAGGGAGTTCAATACATCAACTCTAACACTATCTGCCATTGAAGTATTTAGTAATCTTTTTAGGCTGTCGATATCACTGGAATATCCCTTTAAATAAAAGCAAAATAAGAAGGAAAGGTTTAGTACAATATAACGGCAAATTTTGGGCATCATTAATTGGATAATTTATGCTTTGTAATACTATGAAAATGATTTGTAATGTAAGTATTTAATGATTTGCAACATGGTTTATGTAGAACAAATTATCGCCACAAAATTTTTGTCCCTGCATCAGCATCTCCTTAATCCATTTTCATCGGCAGGATAGCCTTCTTGCCACACTAAAAAAAGCGCTCCAATTAATTCGGAGCGCTCTTCAATCATTATCAATTATCCATTGTCAATTGACAATTGACTAAAACTTGATCACTTTTGTTGTTTTCACCTGTGTGCCTTGCCTTACTTCTACCAGATATGAACCCGGTTTAAGTTCTGCTCCCAACGCTATCGTTTGGTATGGCATCACTCTAAAGCTCTTGTGCAACCTTCCCTGATTGTCTATCACCCGCACATTGATTTCTTCACCGGAAGCGGTTATCACCTTCATGATAAAGTCTCTTACCGTTGGGTTCGGATATATCTTCACTTCCATTGAAGCTTCCGTTGGCAAGGTTGTTTTTACCGTATTATCCTTGGCTTCTTCCGTATTGTAATTGCCACTGTTTTTACCTACAGGTGGTGGTGGATTTAGAGGACAAGCAGGTAATCTAACCGCTGTTGAACGGATGGTGCTTACACTACAATTATTAATAGCCTGTGCAGTTACCGAGCCATTCACCGCTGTTGACGGATAGCTCACCGTAATACTTGATGTACCATTACCGGTGAGGATCGTACCGCCGGTTACCGTCCACAAGATCGATGTTGCATTCGCCGTTAAGCCCGGCAAACTGTACGTGTACACCCTGTTCGGACATGGCGTGGTTACGGCCACATCTATCACTCCTGGTGATGCAGCTTGAAGCACGCCGATCGTCAACGACCTCGGTCCGCTGGTTCCGCAACCATTGGTAACCGTTACACTAACCGTGCCGCTCGTATAGCCCGAAGGATAGGTAAACGATATCGTATTGGTACCCTGACCCGTTAAGCCAATCGCGCCTGCTGGTACCGTCCAGGTGTAAGTACTTACTCCTTCAACCGCCGGAATCGTATAAGTAGCTGACGTACCGCCCGGTGCGATATGTGCACAGGCATTGGTTGGTCCACTGATCAAACTTGGTACCGATGGATTGTTGCGTACTATCGTAAGGCTACGGGTACCGCTTGTTCCGCACGCATTCACCGCTTGTACGGTTACTGCACTTGTAGTGAAGGTGGTTGGGAACGTAATGGTTACCGTATTACCCAATGTGCCGGGGCCTGCCGGTACAATCGTTGTACCCGCCTGTGCCGACCAGATATAACCCGATGCGCCTACTACCGGTGCTACGGAATAAGTAGCGGTGGTACCCAGTAACGGACAAGCATCCGTTGGGCCGGTGATCACACCCGGTGTACTTGGGAACTGCGCCAACAGGTAGTAAATCGTTTGAGCACTTGTTCCGCAAACTGAAGAGGCCGATACTTTGATTTGTTTGTTCGCCTGTGCCGTAAAGCCTGCTGCAAACGTAACCGTAATTGTTGATGTACCTGCGCCGGTCACTAATGTTACATTCGGTGGCAATACCCAGTTGTAACTGGTTGCTCCCGCTGATGTTGCGGTATAAGTTACCGTTATGGCAGTGCCAACAAATGGACAAACATTCGTTAAGCCCGTTACCACCGGTGCTGACGGTGTGAATGGTTGTGGATCTACTGTTACACTTGTTGTAGCGGCTGCAAAACAACCAAAACTGCTGGATACACTGATTGTATGAACACCCGGTGCCACAGCTGAGAAGCTCACCGATGGCCATGTTATGGTTGTTGTTCCGTCTAAGGTATATGAGTTACCCGCTCCTAATGGAGCAGTTACTGTAATCGTTCCCGTTGCAACGG
>JAPLEF010000112.1 GCA_026391525.1 Sphingobacteriales bacterium | reverse complement strand
CCTGTTTTCCGCACTTTTAAAAATAATCTTCTAGAACCGTTGATTTTACTGAGTTGATTTTTGAAAATGGGTGTTGCAAGCTTACTTTTAGGTATGTTTTTGCGAAAATTAAAGAATCGTTCTGGTAGTATTTCTGTTCAAATAATTTCTAAGGTTGGCGGTAAATACAAAGTTGTAAGTACTATTGGTTCTGGTAACAACGAACAGGAAGTGCTTAAACTTTATTTTTTAGGTAAACAAGAGTTGGAGCGATTAACTTTCCAATCCCATCTTTTTGTTTCCGAAAATGATACGGTGGTAGAACAGGTTTTTGATTCTTTGCAGAATACAAGCATACAAACCGTTGGGCCTGAGATAATTTTCGGTAACATTTATAATTATATTGGATTTAATGCTGTTAAGGAAGATTTATTTCGTCATTTAGTTATAGCCCGTTTAGCTTTTCCTTTAAGTAAATTGAAAACTATTGAGTACCTGTACCGTTATCAGGGTGTACTGCTTGATATAGATGCTATTTACCGCTTTTTAGACCGGCTTAATAACAAACTTAAGGAGCAGGTAGAACAAATAGCATTTACCCATACAAAGAAAATTTTAGGCAATAATATTAGTGTGGTGTTTTACGACATGACGACACTTTATTTTGAAGCAAGCGATGAAGACGACTTGCGCAAAACAGGATTAAGCAAAGATGGAAAACACAGCAATCCACAAATATATTTAGGCCTACTGGTTGGTTTAGGAGGTTATGCCATTGGCTACGATATTTTTGAAGGTAACATTTACGAAGGGCACACACTCATCCCGTTTTTAGAAAAAATAGCCTCAAAATTTAACCTTGATAAACCCATTGTGGTTGCCGATGCAGGCCTCTTGTCTAATGACAATATTAAATCACTGGAAGCCCAAAACTATGAATACATCATAGGTGCAAGGCTAAAGAATGAGCCCGAGAAAATAAGGCAAAAAATCCTTTTAAAAAGCCTGCCGGATGGCGAAACGTTGACGATTGAAAAATCAAACACTACCAGGCTAATTGTGTCGTATGCGGCTATCAGGGCGGCCAAAGATGAACACAACCGAAACAGAGGATTGCAACGACTGGAGAAACAAATAAAAGCAGGTAAACTTACAAAGGCCAACATCAATAATAAAGGGTATAATAAATATTTAAAAATGCAGGGCCAGATTAGTATTGAAATTGATTACGATAAATTTAAACTGGATAAAAATTGGGACGGGCTTAAAGGATATGTAACCAATACCAAATTAAAAGACAAGCAGGTTATAGAAAACTATAAAAATCTCTGGTATATAGAAAAGGCCTTCAGGATGTCTAAAACAGATTTAAGGATAAGGCCCATCTATCACAGGCTGAGGCATAGAATAGAAGCTCATATATGTTTGTCTTTCACTGCCTATTGCATTTATAAAGAATTAGAAACTATCACAGGCTGAGGCATAGAATAGAAGCTCATATATGTTTGTCTTTCACTGCCTATTGCATTTATAAAGAATTAGAAAGAATACTCTATAAAGAAAAATCAACACTGTCGCTTAAGAAAGCCGCAGAATTGACTAATACAATGTATCAAATAACATACACACTCCCAGAATCAAAATATACCAAAACCAAACTGCTGAAAATGGATGATCAGCAAGCTGAATTATACAAAATCGTTCAGAAAAATACTTAGGGTGTTGCAACGCTGAAAACAAGAAAAAGAACAGGCATTACTGATGGAATTTGTTTTGCATGGACTTGCTGCATTCTCGATGATCAGCAAAAAGAACCTGGAAGGAAAAATCGCTTTCAAAGACCTGATGGGCAGTATGCTCGATTTAGTTAGGTGAAGAGGAGGAAATATAAATCCGGATGATTGGTGGTGATGAAAATTATTTTTTGGTGAAACGCATCAACATCAGGTCATCCCTTTTTAAAATCAGGGTTTCCGGATTTTCAAAGCCATAACGATTCACTTCAGCAAGCATTTTCATGAAGGTTTGCTCTCCGTTACCGGGGCAAGCCATTTCAGTGGAACGCGAATTTCCAAACCTAAGTGAATCGCCGTTACTGGTAAATTTGCCTCCAATACTGTTGCAGCTTGAGTTTCCGCTGAATTCCAGATCTGCCACATTAAACTGTAACACAGGTTTCTTTTCGGGATACAAGCCATCAAATGCAATACGAGGACCGGTAATATAATTCAGTTCCCAGCTTCCATTGAGTGCATTGGCATTGCTGGCTGTAGCTGCCGCGAATTCTGCTACTACATTCTTACCCTGATACAAAAAAAGTTTTTTCTCGTGAATACTCCAGCGGTCAACCTTTCCCATTGCTGCTAAGAAAGCATTCTCCATATTGGGTTCTGCACAAGCCATTCGGGTTACAGCGAGCGGAGATAATTTAATCAAATGCTCATCACTTAGTGTAACCGTACCGGTGAGTCGATTACATCCGGCAAAACCTGATATGGTGCGGCTATCACCATCTGTAAAATTAATATGAGGAATACGTGCACCAGTTGCTGCTTTGCCATCAAGGGAAACAAGATCCCATTGCTGAAGAAAGATTTCTGAAACAGTGCCTTCATATTTAGGTGTACTTGTTTTGGTTGAGTTACATCCGGTCATCATGATAGCAATTATGGAGATGAGGAATAGAAAAGGTTTCATATCAATGCATTTGAGTAAAGGTAAACAATCTTCATTCATGAATGGATTTGCCTTATTTTCATTCAGTTTACGGCTTGTTAAATGATGTTCACTTCCCTTTCTAACCGTACCCCATATTTTTTTTCAACAGACTGTATGATTTCCTCACTTAAGCTGTATATTTCAGCGCCACTGGCATGGCCATAATTCACGAGCACCAATGCCTGATGAATATGGCAACCTGCATCGCCCCTTCTGAATCCTTTCCAGCCGCATTGTTCAATCATCCAGCCTGCAGCGAGTTTTACTTTCCCATCTGTAAGTGGAAAACCTACCATACCCGAATGATCGGCTTTTAATTTCTCGAAAGTTTCTGCAGCCACTTCCGGGTTCTTAAAAAAACTTCCTGCATTTCCCAGTATGGCAGGATCGGGTAATTTCGATTGCCGGATACGGATTACAGCATCTGCTATGGCAGCGATACTGAGTGAATTGATTTGCATACGGTCTAATTCCTCACGGATTGCACCATACGCTATATTAAACGAATGTATTTTTTTAAGCCGGTAGGTAACCGAAGTGATGATAAGCTGATTTTTGTATTTGTTTTTGAAAATACTTTCCCGATATCCAAATGCACAATCCGATTGGTTAAACCGAATAAGCTCACCCGTCATCAGGTGGATGGCTTCAAGGCTTTCAAAAACATCTTTTATTTCTACACCGTAAGCTCCAATGTTCTGCATGGGTGAAGCACCTACGTTGCCGGGAATGAGCGCCAGATTTTCGACACCTCCATATCCTTTACCGATGCAATACATCACAAAGGAATGCCAATTTTCGCCTGCAGCAGCCTTTACAAAATAATGTTCCACATCTTCATGAATCAACTGAATGCCTTTGAGCTGATTTTTGATTACGAGTGCATCAACATCTTTTGTTAACAGCAAATTACTACCGCCACCTAACACGAGTATCGGGTTGTTTTTTGCAATGTCACTTTGAAGGATTTCCTGAATCAATTCTAAAGAACCCGCTTCGGTATAATAGCGGGTTAAGGCATCAATACCGAAAGTATTGAATGGCTTTAGTGATATGTTTTCGTTGATAAGCATAACTGAATTTATACCGGATCTACATCTGCAATAATAACAATTGATTTGAACTGTTTCTCACTTTGAAGCAACTGAAAATGCGCCCGGATCATCTTTTTATAGCGCAATCCCATTCCGGTTTCCTTGGGAAGTTTAATCAGTATTTCCATCAGGTATTGATTGCGTAACCTCGCTACTACCGGAGCGGCAGGGCCAACCACATATTCTTTCAAATCACTCCGTAACAAGGTTGCCAATTTATGAGCGGCTGCCTCTACCCTTTCTTTTTCTTTATGTTTTAGAACAACACTGATTAAGCGGCTGTAAGGAGGATAGAAAAAAGCTTTCCTGTTTTCCATTTCATAAGCAAACATACCTGCATAATCATGCTGCAATACAAACTGCAAAACGGGATGTTTGAGGTTCAGGGCCTGGATCATCACTTTGCCGCGTTGTTGTTTCCTCCCTGCCCTTCCACTCACCTGCTCTATCAATTGAAATGCCCGCTCATTCACCCGGAAATCGGCAAACTGGAGCAATCCATCCGCATCGATAATACCAACAAGACCTACGTGATCGAAATCGAGGCCTTTCACCACCATTTGCGTTCCTACTAAAATGTCGAGCCGTTGCTGCTCAAATTGCAGGATGAGTTGGTCGTGTGCAAATTTGCCTTTTATACTGTCTACATCCATTCGGGCTATCCTATAGGAAGGAAAATCGGCTTCAAGTTGCTCTTCGATTTTTTCGGTGCCGAAATTTTTCTCTAACCACTGATTGCCGCCACACTGGGGACAAACCACCATTCGAGGGTAAGTACTACCACAATAATGACAATGAAGTTTATTGCTATGCTTGTGTAAAGTAAGCGACACATCACAGTGTATACAATGCGGAAGAAAGCCACAGGTACCGCAGATCAGGTATGGGTTATAGCCCCTCCTGTTTTGGAACAGGATCACTTGCTTGCCCGATTCTAAAGTTTGCTGCATGGCTGCTTTAAGTTGAGGACTGAGCATCACTTTACCTTTTTGGACCACCTGCCGAAGGTTGATCATTTCAATTGCAGGCAATTCAATACCCCCATATCGTTCTTCAATCATCACTTTGCCATATTTGCCCAGTTTACAATTATGAAATGTTTCAATTGATGGTGTAGCAGTACCCAGCAAAACCTTTGCATTAAACAGGGAAGCATAGTAGATGGCGGTATCCCTGGCATGATAACGGGGAGCAGGTTCCTGTTGTTTGAATGAGGCGTCATGTTCTTCATCTACTATTACCAATGATAAAGATTGAAAAGGCAAAAAAACGGCACTTCTTGCACCCAGCACTACTTGTACAGCCCCGGTGCGTATGCGATGCCATAGCTCAACCCTTTCCTGATCGTTGAATTTGGAATGATAAATGGCCACATGTCCGCCAAAATATTTTTGAAGCCGCCTGATGATTTGAGCCGTAAGTGCGATTTCAGGTAAGAGATAAAGTACTTGCTCACCTTTACGTATAGCCGCTTCAATAAGTTTGATGTATACGAGCGTTTTACCACTACCCGTAACACCCTGAAGCAAACAAACCTCTTTATGATTGAAAACGTCTATCACTGCTGAAAGGCATTGTTCTTGCGCAGCTGACAATTCAAAGTCAAGCAGGATATTTTTTTCAAGCTGTACGATACGGTCAACCTTGCGTTCTTCTACAATCAGGATCTGCTTATCGGCTAAAGCCTTTAATTGTGCTGCACCGGCACCTGATTTTTGCAGCAGTTCCTTCCTTTTCACTTCGCCTTCCGTTTTATAAAAATGCAGAAAAGAAAGTAGCAATTCCATTTGTTTGTTGGAAGCTTCCCAGTTGTTCAATAGCCGCTCCAATTGACTTTCATCATCAAATCGTGGGTGAAGTGTAACAAAAAAATCTTTTTTAGCTTTATATCTCTCTGATAATTTTTCCCATGCAAATCCTATTTTTTTATCCAGCAAGCGCTTCATCACCTTATACACCTGCCGGTCGTTGAGAAGTAATTGCACTTCGGTGGCGGAAAGTTGTTTCCTGATGAGTAAGGCTTCTGCAAGGATAAATTCATCGGCATCGAGGTCGCTGAAATCTTCGCCGTATTCCTCATTGTAAATAAGTATCGTTTCGCTGTTGAGTTTAAAATTTGCCGGGATTGCCGCAGCCATCACTTCTCCTTCCGAACACATATAATATCCGCTGATCCATTCCCAGAGGAGTAATTGTTGTTCAAAAATCAATGAATCATCATCAATAACAGATAGCAAAGGTTTGGTTGGATAATCAGGTTTGTTGGGATGGATCCTTTTGATGATCCCGGCATACTTCTTAGTTCCCCCAAACATTACCTCCACCCTGAAGCCTCTCTGGAGTTTTGATGCCAGTTCAGGAGGAACTGCATAGGTATAAACAATCGGGATGGCCAGCGGCAGAATTACTTCCGCCCATGTACCATAACCGGTTTCGAATAAGGGAGTTTTGGATTGTTTTGCCATCAGTTTGATTTTATCCAACTGGCCTTGTACCGAATCAGCCCGTCTTCCATAATATGATAAACCTTTTCTTTCAAAGTCAATGCATCTGTTCCCGGGTCCGTTTCGGGTAAAAATATGGCTCTTGATTTACCGGGATTGAGCGAAAATAGGCTGGTATAAGGCATCCGGTTGAACCCATCTAATAACAATACCGGTTGAACAGGCGTATTTGTTTCTACGGCAATACGAAATGCCCCATTGTAAAAGTCTTTCAAAGCTCGGTTAGTTTCGTTAAAAGTTCCTTCGGGGGCAATAACCACTGAAATTTCTTTAGCCAGAAATTCTTTTAAGGCAGCTACACTCTTTTTACGGTCGCTTTCCGATTCCCTGTTTACCATTACGGCCGATTTCCGGTAAATAAAACCAAAAACAGGGATTCTGGCCATTTCGGATTTGCCCAAAACCCTGAAGTGCTGATGACGGAAAGCTTTGAGCATGAAGGGAATATCAATGAAAGAGATATGGTTACACACATAAACTACTGCATGCCCTTTTGCAGGTGGGGCTTCGTAAACATTCCGGTGGCGGATTCCCCAAAGGAATAAATTTATATCTGCCCAGAGTGTACATAACTTATATATGGCATTCCCACCCCTAAAAATTCCAAAAAAACTGGCCAATACAATAAAAGGTAGTAACAGGAACATTATAAGAATAAATGTTGCAAATGCGTAGAGGGTGAAAAAAAAGCGCCCGATTTTTTGGAACATTGGCATAATACTGCACAATATAATAAAGATGAAGGGTACTGAGGGGTAGATACCGGTATCTTATGATGGGAAGATTTTGAGTAATACCGATTGGACAAACAATATAGTCCATTATCGGCTATCGCCTCATTGTACTATTTGTTTGATACCATCGGCATATAAGATTTATAAAATATTGGCATATTATATAAATCACATTGGTATAAAATCCAGCGCTGAAAATTTTTCCCGAATTCTTAGGCTGATTGGAGTATAAACCTTACCTTTGCCGTCCTAAATTCGGGATGTTATGTTAGCAGTCGTAAAAATCGCAGGTCAGCAATTCAAGGTGAAAGCCGGAGACAGTTTGTATGTTCCACACATTGAGGGCAAAACAGGAGATCAGGTAGAATTCCCTGAAGTGTTGTTTACCCATAGTGGCAGTACTATTAACAGTGGAACAGATGTACAGGCAGTTGTAAAAGCAGAAATCATCAATGACATGGTTAAAGGTGATAAGGTTATCGCTTTTAAAATGAAAAGAAGAAAAGGTTTCCGTAAAAAGCACGGTCACCGTACGCAGTATACCCAAATAAAAGTGACTGCAATCGCATAAACAATTTTGAACGAGTAGTCAAAATTCAAACCATAAAAGATGGCACATAAAAAAGGTGAAGGTTCCGTAAAAAACGGTCGTGATTCACAAAGTAAAAGATTAGGTGTAAAAATATTTGGTGGCCAGTCTGCCCTCGCAGGTAATATCATTCTGCGCCAGCGCGGTACTGTTTATCATCCCGGAAAAAATGTTGGTCTTGGAAAAGATTTTACCATTTTCGCACTCACTGATGGTGTAGTAGAATTTAAAAAAGCGAAGGGAGATAAAACACTTGTTTCTGTTTCTGCCGTTGAAGCTATCGCATAATTTTTTAAGATTTTTTTGGTAATATCAAAATAGTATTTATTTTTAAGTATTATTTACTAACCAATTAAATTCTAAAAAAATGGCAACTGCAAAAAAAGCTGTTAAAAAAGCTGTAGCAAAAAAAGCTGTAAAAAAAGCTGTAAAAAAAGCTGTAGTTAAAAAAGCAGCAAAAAAAGCTGTTAAAAAAGCTGTAGTTAAAAAGGTAGCAAAAAAAGCTATCAAAAAAGCTATAGTGAAAAGAGCTATCAAAAAAGCTGTAATTAAAGCTTCAATTAAAAAAGCTTAATCGCTTATAAAACAGCTGTAAATTTCGTTACGTCCCGGTTCTAACCGGGACTTTTTTTTTACGTATAACCCGCTTTCCTGCTGCATTTGAATGACACTATCATTTCACTATCGTATACCGGCATCTGCTTCTTTTACACCAGTATTTTTCAGATTCAGTTTTACTCCTGCAAATAATATTTCATTTCTATAAAGCTTATTTTTGATGCATGGATAATTTTCAAATTGCAGATGCATTTACACTTCTAAGCAAGCTCCTCGACATACACGGTGAAAATAGTTTTAAATCCAAATCGTATGCATCGGCTGCATTTGCCATAGAAAAATTACCCATTCAACTCGAAAATATTTCGCCTGAAAAACTTGCTTCATTAAAAGGCATCGGAACCTCAACTGCCCAAAAAATTACCGAAATGCTCGAAACCGGTAAAATAAAGGCCCTCGA
Organism: Sphingobacteriales bacterium; assembly: GCA_026391525.1. Taxonomy (GTDB): domain Bacteria; phylum Bacteroidota; class Bacteroidia; order Chitinophagales; family Chitinophagaceae; genus Ferruginibacter. The sequence goes on along the minus strand of JAPLEF010000112.1, from coordinate 8,182 downwards.
AGAAATAATTTTTATCACCCCGAAAGGCATCCTTGAGATGATGCAAATCAAGGGACTTGGCCCCAAAAAAATCAATGCCATCTGGAAAGAAATGGGTATTGAAACAATCGGAGAATTATGGTACGCTTGTAAAGAGAACAGATTGAAACTTTTTAAAGGCTTTGGAGAAAAAACGCAGGCTGATGTGATGGCAAAAATTGAATTCTTCCAAAAAAGCAAAGGAAGTTTTTTATATGCGCAAGCCGAAAAAGTAGCTCCTTTTTTTCATGAATTTTTGCAGAAGATTTTCCCCGATTGCAAGATCACGGTTACCGGAAAAATGGCAAGGCAGCTAGAAACAATTGAAGCATTAGAATGGGTGATTGCATTAGAGGAAACAGAAATTTTAAATAAAATTTCACACGTTGATGGGATAACTTTTAAGGAAAAATCGGGTGATGCATTAATTTTTAGTACTGAAGCAGGTATTGAAATCATTCTTTATCAGGCTACCGCAGAGAACTATACAGTGTTATCCATTCAATACAGTTCTTCCCCCGAATTCTTTGAACAATTGCCTGTAATTACCACTCCCGTAACTGATGAAGTTTCCTATTTCGCAGCAGCTAAATTGCCTTTTTACCCCGCCATGTGCAGGGAATTTCCTGAAATGGTGCTGGAAAAGACTGAAATACCAAAAAACCTGATTCAGCCGGAAAATATCCGCGGACTTATCCATTGTCATAGCACCTGGAGCGATGGCAGTCATTCTATTGAAGAAATGGCGAAAGCCGCTATTGGTCAAGGATTAGAATATATGGCCATCAGCGACCATTCGAAATCGGCTTTTTATGCCAATGGATTACAGGAAGAAAGAATCATTGCCCAGCATAAAGAAATAGAGTCGCTCAACAAAAAACTTTCTCCATTCCGTATTTTCAAAAGCATCGAATCGGATATTTTGAATGATGGAAGCCTCGATTACAACAACGGCGTACTCGAAAGTTTTGATCTGGTGATTGCTTCTATCCATTCTAATTTAAACATGCCTGAAGAAAAGGCGATGACACGTTTGATCAAGGCAATTGAAAACCCTTATTGCAGCATATTGGGCCATATAACCGGAAGAATCCTGCTAAGCAGATCGGGTTATCCTGTAAACCATCGTAAAATTATTGATGCCTGCGCAGCCAATCAGGTTGTGATTGAACTCAATGCCAACCCGAGCAGGCTGGATATCGACTGGAGGCATATCGGCTATGCTTTAGATAAAAATGTATTGATTTCCATAAATCCGGATGCCCATCATGTGGATGGAATTGCAGATACCCGTTATGGAGTTTTGGTTGCACAAAAAGCGATGGTAACTACAACTCAAAACCTGAGCAGCTTTACATTGGAAGCATTCACCTCTTTCATCGAAAAAACAAAAGCAAGGAAAACCACTTAGCCTGCAAGCGGTATTTTTACAAAGAAACTGGTGCCCTTGCCTAAAGTTGTTTCAAACCATATTTCACCTTCAGCCTGCTCAACAATGCGCTTACACATGGCAAGTCCTAAACCTGTACCTGAATTTTTGGTAGTGAAATTAGGCGTGAAAATCCGGGGCTGAATGCTTTCACTGATGCCTTGTCCATTATCGGTGATGCGGGTAAGTACATTGTCTTCAAGGATATGCTGGTGTACTTCAATGATAATCTGGCTGCCTTCAGGTACCGACTGAATTGCATTTAGAATCAAGTTGGTAAAAAGGCGGTTGATTTGTGTTTTGTCGGCCAAAATCATTACCGGTTTAGGCAATAATTCGTGAATGAGATGCAGCCTGTTGTTGGTAGCATACAATTGCAAAACGCTGCTTATTGCTTCATTTAAGTTGAATAATTCTTTTTTAGATTCCCCGATTTGTGCAAACTGGCTGAATTCATTAGCGATCTGGTTCAGGTGATTTATTTGCTCGATAAGTGTACCGGCCACCCTGTCGGATAATTCTTTAATCTGCGGAGCATTGGTTTCAATGGCTCTTTGGAGAAACTGCATGCTGAGTTTCATCGGGGTAAGCGGATTTTTTATTTCATGAGCTACCTGCCTTGCCATTTCTTTCCAGGCACCTTCTCTTTCTGTTTTGGCCAGCTGATCTGCACTTTCATCAAGCTTATTCACCATTTTGTTGTACTCAAGAACAAGCGCACCAATTTCATCATCCTTATTCCATTCAATGGCTTCATTACGGGTACCCAGATTTATTTTCTTCATCTTATCGCTGATCACAGAAAAAGATTGGGTTATCCGGTTGGTGATGAAAAGTGAAACGATACCTGCTAAAAGGAAAATAAAAGCATTGAGGTTGATGATAGTTACGAGGAAATTGGAAATCTCCTGTTTGAGTTTACTCTGGCTGGTAAAATAAGGGATGTTCAGGTAGGCGTAATTGTTACCTCCTGCATCGATAACCGGAACATAGTTACTCATGAAGGAAAGCTTACCGATTTCTTCCTTCTGGAAATACAGGATATCATGGAGTTTACTGAGATGGTAAAAGGCCATCGGATCCATTCTTGTACTCAAAATTCCTTTGATATAAGGCAATGGCAGTGATGATACCCTTAAGTTCCCTTTGAGGTCGTACAGGTTCACATCAACACCATGTATTTCAGAAATCTTTTCAACGGCCTGTTCCAATTTTTGGTTGTAACTGCTTTCGCTGATCTGTGCGGTGTCAAAAATCCGCCAACCGCTTGAAATGGTATTCTTCACTTCCTTCTCCATGATACGGATGGTACGGCTGAGTTTTTCGCGGTTGTTATCTTCATAACGCATCACAAAGAAAAGAATGGTGGCTATGCCTATTACAATAAAAGAAACGATAATGATGAATATGATGGTACCGTGTATCTGGTTACGAATGGAAAGCTGCCAGTTACTGCTCCATTTTTTCTTATTGAACCTGGCACTTATCAGGGCGTTGATCAGCCAGAAAAGCGCGGAAATTAAAAGGAATGAGCAGAAAAGATAGGAGAATAAAGTAATCGATTCCATAAAGGAATTTTTTTCTTTGGCAATCACTACCATTTTCCCTGCACCTGCATAATACCAGATTTCGGTATGGTTTTTTTTCCTGATGAGATTGAATTGCTGGGCTTTGAAATCTTTTTCCTTCAAAACAGATGGGAACGGATAGTCATTATGGCTGTTCACCAATTTCCAGTTGTTGTAAACTGCAAAGGCATAAGCTGTTGAATTCTCGATAGAGTTGTACTGGCCTTTACTGAATAATTCCGGATATAAAGCTTCGCGACGCTGTTTCTTGGGGCTGGCAAGGATGAATACATAACCGATCAGCCTACCAGTTGAATCTTTTAGTGTTTTCCTGCTGATGAAACTGTACTGATCGAACGACTGGTCGAAGTAATACAGCCCATTGATGCCGGTTGGTCGTGATTGGGTGTTGAAAACCGTATTGATTTCGTTGAATCCGGTGGAATCTTCGTTATATAATGCTTTCTCTGCAGCATTGAAAGTATAAATGTGGGTATCAAACTTATTCGTATAACCGGTAGTGTTAGTACTGATCAGGCTATCTTTCAAAAAAAGATTTGATGCCTGAGATGCGGAAAAGCGGCTGAATTGTTTGGTAAGGAAATCGGGCCTGAAATCTGTAAGCATCGTATTGATCAATGTTTCATTGGCCGGATCTGCTTTTGAGGCCAATATTACGGCATAACGATACCTGTTGCGAACCTCCCGGAAATTATTTTCTATCACCATCACAACACTTATTGAAACCGAAAAGAAAAACAACCAGAAAACCAGTTTTGAGGAGACAAAGCGGGTAGAAAATAAGTTTGAAAATGAACTGTTGAGCAGGATAAGGAATAATATTAGCCAGGCCAACACATAAATCTCAAAGCCGCCATTGATATTCCCTATCCGGAAAGTGAGTATCGCCAAACCGGATACAGCCACAACCAGAAACAACTGATAAAAGTATTTTGAAAACAAAGGCTTCAGATAATAAACCACCGCCTGGCAGATGAAGAAATAGCCTATGCTGATACAACAAAGGATAACAAAGCCGATAGCACTGAATTGCGACAAGGTAAAGAAATTGATCACATCAAATGAAACCTGAGAATCGGCAACCAATGAACGGATGATATTACTACATCCGAAAGTGAAAAAAAGGAGGAACAATGATCCAACCAATAATAATATCCATTTCGCCGGTTTTACTTTGAGGAAAACAGAAAAGGCATTCTTACTTAACTGTTGTCTTAGGAACATGGCATACCAAACAAAAAATAGGGCATTGATCAGCAAATCACCAAGCGAACGGTTGAATTTACCTGAACCATAAATAGAGGGATCGAATAATTCAAATTGCCTGAAATTGAGAGGTACCTGATAATAATACCAACCTATCCGTATAAACAGCAATGCTAACATCAGGAATAAAGCACCCACCCACCATTGTTTTACGAAAGCAAGGAAATTAGCCATCAGGTGCAAAAACAACAGCACGAGTAAAATGGCTAAGATTTGTAAAACGATGGCCACCGGATTATTCTTTTCAATCACTTCAGCACTTTTTTCATAAACATAAAAGAGTGCGGTTCCATCTGTAGAACGGATCAGCTTCGCCTGATTGTCGTTGAAGCCGATATCATAATGCTGAGAAAGGGTTTTGTCAAATACGAATTCATTTTGCAGGTAATCGTTACTGATAAAATAATTCCATTTAACCGGAATGAGTGTGATTAATATGAATTGGCTTGTTTTGTACCGGTGCCATACATAATAACCATTACCCAGCAATTCAAAACCTTTATCATCAAAACCCTGCAACATGATGTTGAGTGGCAAAACCTGCTGCGTATTCCAGCAAATGATATTTCTGCTTTCTGTTTCATCAGGCTTATAAAAAAACAGGAAGTACTTCTTTTGTTGCAGTTTGAATAATAGATCTGCATCATAGTTACCGGAAGCGGCTTTTGTTATAGTTGCACCATCATTTATAAATAATTTATAGTCGTTTTCCTGTTCATTCACATAAGAAGTAATTCTCTTATGTACCGATTCCAGTGAAGCGTTCGACGACCAGTAATTGTCTATTATAAATGAAAAGGTTACCAGCCAGGCTGCAACAACCAGCAGGTAGTAGTTCTTGAACAGGAATTGCCGGATAGTTAAATTTTTTTTCAATTTTCTTTTTTATCTCAAGCTGTTTTGCTCACTTTTCACTTGGTTCCAAAGTGCGTCCATTTCTTCAAGCGACATATCATGAAGCCAAAGCCCTTTTTCAAGTGCTAATGCTTCCATCCTGGTGAAACGGCTGATGAATTTCTTGTTTGTTCTTTCCAATGCCCGATCGGCATCCACATTTATGAACCTTGCAAGATTAACAAGGGAAAAAAACACATCTCCAAGTTCATCTTCCATATCATGTTGTACACCCGAGTTGATGGCACTCTTAAGTTCTGTTATCTCTTCTTCAACTTTCTGCCATACCTGGCCGGTATGTTCCCATTCGAATCCAACCTGCTTCGATTTGTCTTGCAAACGCATCGCTTTCACCATAGCAGGCAAAGATGCAGGAACTCCTTCGAGTATCGATCTCTTACCTTCCTTTAGTTTCAGTTTCTCCCAGTTTTGCTTCACTTCTTCATCATTTTCCACTTTTACATCTCCATAGATATGTGGGTGACGGTTGATCAATTTTTCACAAACGCCGTTGATTACTTCATCAAGCGTGAAAGTGTTTTGTTCTCTTGCAATCCTGGCATAGAAAACGAGGTGCAACATCAGGTCGCCCAATTCCTCTTTGATGCCTGGCCAATCATTTTCCGAAATGGCATCAGCCAGTTCATAGGTTTCTTCAATGGTGAGGTGCCGAAGGGATGCAATCGTTTGCTTTTTATCCCAGGGACAATTTTCCCTCAATTCATCCATAATCTTTACCAATCTTAAAAAAGCGGCAGCGGTTTTTTGCATAAAATTAAACTTTAAGAAAAGAGAATAGCATGAAAAAGATGAATAGTAGAATCATCACAAAAAAGTGAATGACATTTAATATAGAAAATTTGAGAAAAGTCTTAGCCCGGCTTTGTGCATAAAACACTCGCATAGCCTTGTATTCATAAAAAAAGATAGCGGCTACAATCAATATGCTGAAGTATTCTAACCATGCTGCGTGCCAAATATAACTCAGCTCATCCAGGGTCAAGATAAAAAACAACATCACAAAAATGAAAACGTACAGGTGAATACTGAAGATAGCATGGCTTACATAGTATAAATTTTTATGCCTTGAATAAATCACCTTAAGTAATAAAGCGAATATGGGTAATGAAATAAAAAGCATCTGGGGAAATGAATGAAACAGTTTATAGATGAAGGATTGGAGGATTTGGTTTTGATTGTTTTTGTATTTTTCATTCAGCTCAATTTCTTTATGAATCAGGCGCTTCTTCAGCCAATTGTGTTTTTTCTTTCCGGAACTGATCAAGGAATCATATTGAGCCCGGCTGCGGTAACGGTCGGATCCAAAATGCAAACCTCGCGAATTGAGGATACTATCCTTATAATGATTGAACTCCTCCCTATTCATTGCTTTTCCGTTATTGAGTTCGGAGGTAAACTTTTTAAAACTCAGCGAATCCATCTTTGCAAACTCCTTAGCGGTTTTTCCACTGATCGTTATATCGATGGCATCTTGTTTCGGCACAAAAAAACTAAAGAATATCAGGAAAAATATAGCCGAAGTAAAAACATACATCCTTACCGGGTTGAGGTAACTGGCTCTTCTCCCCAGCAAATATTCCCGGCTTAAGAATCCGGGCTTAAAGATCAGGTAATTCAGACTGCTGAAAAATTTTCCATCAAAGTGAGTGATATCCTGAAAAAAATGAGTGATCAAATGCCAAACCGATTCATAGGGCTCAATATTCTCCTGTCCGCATACCGAACAATATTTCCCTTGCACTTCAGCATTGCAGTTCAAACAATTCTTTGCTTTCCTTTCTTTTTGGTGACTCAATGGGGATAATTTTGTTAAAAATAATGAAGTTTAATGGCATCAGGTAAGCCAGTGCGATACTAAATTGACTTTGTTGGGTTATGGTAAAGATGAGTGCTGAATGTTACGGGTACTTTCATTGAGGTTGATTATCTTTCCGTTCACGATTGTTGCTATTAAATGAAATTGGATCAATTTGGCTTATATGGCATTTTTGTTTTGAAGGATATCAAATGATATATATGAAGAAACTATTTTTTGGGTTCTTGCTTTTTTCCGGTAAAATGGTTACTGCCCAATACTATTATAAAGATCTGGTAAGCAATCAGCAGGTGGTTGCAGATATGAAGGCTTATCGCGAGCATAAAGTAAAAAGTATCAAGATCAATAGTTTTGAAAGCGATGGGCAACCCAGTGAAGGGTTCTATTGTGAAAAGAAACTGGCAAAAGACTATCGCAGTTCAGCTTTTTTTACCAAGTCGGATATGGCCGGTAATTCCAAACTTGAAACCTATTTCAACGAGAACGGTCAGCTGCTCAGCACCTACGATAGTTCGATGATGGCTGCAAGCAGCAACCTGTATGGTTATGATGAAAAAGGGCGTATCATAAGCATCGTTTCTGCTGCACGTTCGCGTGATGAAGATTATGTTACTGAGATGCAGGAGCAACATTTATATAGCTATGATGAATCAGGATATTTGAAGCAAATGCTCAAAATAAAGAACAGTTCAGATACCTTACTCATCTTGTTCAGCCTCGATGAAAACAATAATGTTTCGATTGAAAAAGACACCCGCACGGGAGCCAAATACTATTATTATTACGACGGCAAGAACAGGCTTACCGATGTGGTTCATGTTAGCGAATACACACAACAGCTGGTGGCTGATTATATCTTTGAATACAATAGCGCCAATCAGGTTACTCAAATGATCACTACAGAGGCAGGAGGTAAAAATTTATATATCTGGAAGTATCGTTATGAAGATGGACTTAGGGCGGAGGAACGTATGGTATCGAAAGACAGGAAGCTGTTGGGTAGTATAACTTATACTTATAGCTACAAATGATACGGGCGATCTAAGAAGCCCACCTTATACCAATGTGATTTATATAATATGCCAATATTTTATAAATCTTATATGCCGATGGTATCAAACAAATAGTACAATGAGGCGATAGCCGATA
>JAPLEF010000156.1 GCA_026391525.1 Sphingobacteriales bacterium | reverse complement strand
TTTTCATTTGTGCAAATAAAATATCTAATGAAGTCGTAATTTGCTTTTGGTCAATCTTAATTTTGGAAATTAAATCTTCTGTGTTGTGTTCGTTAATATTTGAAGATTGCTTAACATAAAGTTGCAAACTCAGATTGCCACTATTTTCAATTACTTCTTCGTTGCTCATTACTTTGGCAAAACCTTCAGAATCTTTAAATTTCCAATAAGCATCACTTATCTTTTTTATATGCTGTGGTTCCAGCCATGCACTATTTCTATCAATTCGTAATTCATCTTTAGCATCAATGAAAATAATTTTCCCTTTTCTTTCTTTGGGCTTTTTCATGCGGCACACCAGTAAACAACTTTCCATGCTGCTGTTGTAAAACAGATTTTTACCCAAGCCAATTACGGCATCTACATAATCTTCTTCAATCATGCGTTTGCGTATTTCGGCTTCACTGTCTCTAAACAAAACGCCATGCGGCCAAAGCACAACGCAACGGCCAGTGTCAGGGTTCAGACTTTTCATGATATGCTGCTGAAAAGCATAGTCGGCACAACCTTGTGGTGGAGTTCCCCAAATATTGCGACCAAAGGGATCGTTCATCCATTTTGCCTGGCTCCACTTTTTTACACTGTATGGCGGGTTAGCCATTATTACATCAAACTTTTTCAGTTCGTCATTCTCCAATATCTGTGGGCTGTCTAAGGTGTCGCCCTGCACAATCAAAAATTCATCAACATTGTGCATAAACATATTGATACGGGCAATGGCAGATGTTATCAGGTTTAGTTCCTGTCCGTATAGTTTCAGTGTTCGGTATTCTTTGCCTTGCTCTTTCAGGTGCAAAGCGGCACTCAGCAAAATACCACCACTGCCGCAGGTAGGGTCGTAAATACTTTCGCTGCTTTTGGGGTCGGTAATTTGGGTCATCAGTTTTACAACGGTTCGGTTGGTGTAAAACTCAGCAGCGGTATGTCCGCTGTCGTCTGCAAATTTCTTAATCAGGTATTCGTAACCTTCGCCCATTATATCGTGCGGTACTTCTGCAATGGTGAGTTTCATTTTACTAAAATGCTCAATCAGGTCGAGCATTTTTTCATCACTCATTCTGCGTTTGTTTGTCCACTGGGCATCACCAAACACATCATGCAGCATTTCAAAGTTGGCTTTCTCAATACCGTTCAATGCTTTTTGTAAAAACGCACCCACATCAATGGTTTTCTTTCTTACATCTTCCCAATGGCAGTTTTTAGGAATTTGAAAGCGGTGGTTTTCTGCAAACTCAGCAAAAGTCAAGTCTCCATCGCTTTCGTCTAAAGCGGTTTGGTATTCTTCGTCCCACAAGTCGCTTACCCGTTTGAAGAATAGCAGAGGGAAAATATATTGTTTAAAGTCAGCCGCATCAATCATTCCACGTAGAATGTTGGCTGCTCCCCACAGATAATCTTCTAATTGTTTTTGAGTCATAATATTGATTACATTAAAAGATTTCAACTTAATCGTTAAAAATAATGATTGATTTCGGTTTCTAGCTAAATTAAAGCAAGAATGAATAGTGTGAAAATGCTGTTTGGAATAAATATTCTTTATTTCATTTAGCAAATCCTTCTACCTCCCCAGTTTTCTTAGCGCCCCCCCCCCACACCCCAACCCCAAATACAGCAACACAGCGGGCCATAGGCCGGCCCCTGAGATTTTTATAAAATAAACAGCATCAACCAGCAGCAAGATAGCTAAGCTACTAATGCCAGCACCGGAATATATTACTAAAACTGCGGCATCTTCTTTCTTAAAAGCAAATTTATATTATTGCAAAGGCTACATTAAATGTCATCTTAAGAGCCAAAAAAAGTATTCCAATCATTAATCCCCACTCCGGGTTGTTCGTAAACCTTCCGTTTTGAATTTCAAATAAAAATTATCATCTTTAATATACATATCATCAGCAACTTTCCTCAGCTGATATGATTGCTATCGATCAAAGCCTATGCTAAACGAACCTTCTGCATAATATCCCTTTGGAAACTGCCATTATTCAATTATAACTAGCATTGAAATGAAGCTGTTAATTCCATTCCTCATCCTGGCCTGTTTGTTCAGTCCTGTAAACTCATTTGCACAGAAAAGTAAAAGACAGGCACGTATTGATTCACTTATGGCACTATTGCCAAAAGCTTCGGAAGACACGAATAAAATAAAACTGCTCCAGGGCCTGGGTATTGCCTACGCACCGATTAACCCTGAAAAAGCCATTTCCTTTGGCGAACAGGGGCTGCAACTCGCCGAAAAACTAAATAACAAAGACGCTGTTTCCTCTTTGAGTTATTTTTCGAGCCGCTGGTGAAAACACCAGGCGGCGGCGTTAAAATGACGTTGAGTTTGAAGGAAGACCAACGGAGGCGAAAAACACAAAGAATGCTTAGTCTTTTAAGCTTTTTCATCATGCTAAGCATCCTGTTAAGAGTAATTCTTTCTGATACGTTCAATTACAATTATGCTGGTTTAATACAAAGGTTTGTTCATTTTGGCTGGTCGATTTGGTTCATTTCTCTTTCTTTTACCTTTATAACTTTACTGAATAAAAGTTCGAATATCAAGGCTGTCTGATAATTTGAACAGCATAGCCATTTAAATTATGTTTTAATATTTTAAATTGTATAA
>JAPLEF010000098.1 GCA_026391525.1 Sphingobacteriales bacterium | reverse complement strand
TAATTTATCAACTTTCCATTATCAATTGTCAATTCTCCATTTTCCTACTGCTAAAATTTTTTTACCTGAAAAATTTTGGTAATCTGTATTTTTGTAATTACTTTGTAAATACAATCACCCACATGGAAATCTCAGTGATCTCTATCGGCAATTCAAAAGGTATCAGATTAAGTAAGACTGTTTTAGAAAAGTATAACATTCAAGACAGCCTTGAACTGATACTTGAAAAAAATTACATCATCCTGAAACCTAAAACTTCTCCCCGTAAAGGTTGGGATAAAGCATTTAAAAAAATGCACGAAGCTGCTGACGACCAATTATTGCTTCCCGACGTATTCACTGATGAAGTTTTTGAATCATGGAGTTAAGTCAGTATACCATCGTTTTAGTAAATCTTGACCCAACCATTGGAAGTGAGATTAAAAAAACCAGGCCATGTGTGATCATTTCTCCTGATGAAATGAATAAATTCCTGCAAACCATTGTGATTGCACCCATGACAAGCAGTTCAAAACCCTATCCAACAAGGGTGGCCGTGAAGCATCAAAAAACGAAAGGTTGGATTGTGGTTGATCAAATCAGGACTGTAGACCGGCAGCGGATCATTAAAATCTTCGGCAACCTTAACACCAGAGAAATAGCTAAATTAAAGTCGGTTATTTTTGAAACGTTTGTGGAGTGAATTTTTGGGAATGTGAATAGTCGTTTAATACGTTTAAATCGTTTAAGGCGTTTAAGGTTTAACGGTTGGGGTTTTATGGATTCGTAAGATTATTTTGAAGATTTATATAAAAGCGTACCTGTAATGGGTGCGCTTTTTTTGTAGTTACATCACTATTAATTATCAACTTTCAATTGTCAATTATCAATTGACTATTATCAACTTTCCATTGCCAATTATCAACTATCCATTATCCATTATCAATTGACTATTACTGCTAAAAATAATTTTGCCCTTTCACCAATCCTCCCTACCTTTAGATAGTTGCTTAAACAACTATATGCCAAACAACCAATTTAAGAAGAGTGAACTCTACAGCTTTATCACCGGTAAAGCAAGTACGGCCATCGCACGCAGGTTGCAGAAGAATTTCAAGCAAAATGGAATAGACATCACCATCGAACAATGGAGTGTGCTCTACCATTTGTGGAAGGAAGACGGGCTCAGCCAGCAACAATTGTGCGATGCCACATTCCGCGACAAACCCAGCATCACCCGCCTGGTAGATAATCTGGAAAAATTGCAATTGGTGAAAAGGGTAGCCAGTAAAGACGACCGAAGAATCAATATGATTTACCTCACGCCTTCGGCACAGGAGTTGCAGGCACAGAGTATGGAACTGGCCAATCAAACCCTGAATGAGGCATTAGAAGGCGTTACTCACGGTCAGGTGGAAATAGCCAAAGAAGTTTTACAGAAAGTGTATGAAAATTTAAGTTAATAAGGGCTTTAAACCAACTATAAAAATTATCCATCTTAAAAATAACCACCCATGCAAGCGTCTACTACCCATACAGCACCCTTAAAAGGAGGAGAATGGCTGATCCGCGAAAGTAATCCACAGGAAACTTTTACCCCGGAAGATTTTAATGAGGAGCAGCATATGGTAAAAGACATGTGCCTGCAATTTTTACATACGGAAGTATTGCCCATCGCCGATAAGATAGATAAGATGGAGCCTGGCTTGATGCCCTCCCTCATGGATAAAGCCGGTGAACTCGGTTTGCTGGGCACTTCCATCCCCGATTCGTATGGCGGGTTGGGAAAAGATTTTATCACGGCAACGCTGGTGAACGAAGGCTTAGGCGGAGGATTTTCTTTTAGCGTAGCCGTTGCCGCACATACCGGAATAGGAACGCTTCCTATTTTATATTTCGGCAATGAGGCTCAAAAAAATAAATACATCCCTAAGCTGGCCAGCGGGGAATGGAAGGGTGCGTACGGACTAACGGAGCCGAATAGTGGCAGTGATGCTTTAGGTGCAAAAACAACAGCCACCTTATCGGCTGATGGAAAATATTATCTGCTCAACGGACAGAAATGCTGGATCACCAATGGTGGCTTCGCAGATGTATATACCGTGTTTGCAAAAGTGGATGGCGCAAAATTTACCGGCTTCATCGTAGAGCGCGGCATGGAAGGTTTTTCTCAAGGCCCTGAAGAGCATAAGATGGGCATCAAAGGCTCTTCAACCGTGCAGTTGTATTTTCAGGATTGTAAAGTGCCGGTAGAAAATGTGCTGGGCGTAATCGGCAAAGGCCATATCATCGCTTTTAACATCCTCAATATCGGTAGACTGAAACTTTGTGCTGCGGCATTGGGTGGGGCTAAAATGTCTACCACTACAAGTGTACAATATGCCATCACACGAGAACAATTTCAAATATCCATTTCAAAATTTGGCGCTATCAAACATAAGTTGGCACAAATGGCCATACGGAGTTGGGTAAGCGAATCGGCTTTATACCGCACCGCAAAATGGATTGAGGAGAAAGAACTGGCATTAGCTGCGGAAGGCAAACCCTTTCATGATGCACTATTGGGAGCCGCCGAAGAATTTGCCATCGAATGTGCCATGCTCAAAGTGGATGGCAGTGAAGTGCTCGATTTTGTGGTGGATGAAGGGGTACAAATTCATGGGGGCAATGGATACAGCGATGAATACATGATCAGCCGTGCTTACCGCGATAGCCGCATCAACCGCATCTACGAAGGCACTAATGAAATCAACCGTTTACTAACAGTAGACATGATGCTCAAGCGCGCCATGAAAGGCAAGCTCGATCTCATGGGCCCTGCCACTGCGGTAGCCAAAGAACTGATGAGCATTCCCGAATTCGGTACCGAAGCAGAAACCGCTTTTTCTGCCGAAATGAAAACCATCCGCCAATTGAAAAAAGCAATCCTTCTGGTTGCAGGAGCAGCCGTGCAAAAACTGATGATGACTTTAGAAAAAGAACAGGAAGTGCTGATGAATATTGCCGATATGGCCATCCTTACTTTTCATGCAGAAAGTGCTTTGCTGCGGGTGATGAAAATGAAGGATGGAGAAAATAGTGTTCAGGCTGATATCATGCGCGTGTACCTCAACGATGCTGTTGATCAGGTGAACAAAGCCGGTAAAGATGCCTTACATGCTTTTGCAACCGGCGACGAACAACGGATGATGCTGCTCGGTTTGAAACGCTTCACTAAAACAGCGCCTTTCAACAGCAAGGAAGCCCGCCGCAGGATAGCCGATAAGATGATTGCAGAAAATAAGTATTGTTATTAAGAAGCTTTATGAATTAAAACGTTATTCGAGCTATCCTGTAGCGTACAAAAATTTGTATATTACATTATGAAATGGCAAGATCATATAGTTTCAGACCATCAAATTTTGCCTGGAAAGCCAACAATCAAGGGAACTAGGATTTCTGTAGAATTAATATTAGAATTGTTTGCTGCAGGTTGGACTGAACAACAAATTCTGGAATCGTATACTAATGTTTCTTCTGAATCTTTGAGAGCCGTTTTTGAGTATCTTAAAGTCTGCATCCAGCAAGAATTATATTTTCCAATATCTGCTTGATTATGTTTTTAGCAAATGAAAATTTCCCAAGACCCAGT
>JAPLEF010000163.1 GCA_026391525.1 Sphingobacteriales bacterium | reverse complement strand
GCACACTTCAATAAAATTGATTGGCACATTGCAATTGAACTTTCTTACGACACTTCATTGAAAGATTTAATTGAAGTAGGAAATCATTTAATACCAAATCCGAAAAACGATAAAGCAATTCGTGAAGTTGGAATTCGCTTATCACTTACACATCCTTTCATGGTTCAATTTACAGGCGTAGATAACTCTAAAATAGAGCCGATTTTAAGAATGGCAGCAGCATTGGGTTTAGCAGAAGTAATAGCAAGAGAAAGCAACGCAAAAACGCAAGGAGAAATCCGCAGAAACTTTAATGAATTAATTACAAAAATATCCACTTCATAAAATATGCTATGTCTGAAACAGTAGAAATCACAGGAGCAAGTAACAACAACAATGCTAAATGGCAACCTTATCAAGGCGAAGAAATTGATGGTTTGTTAAAATTTAAAGGCTTCGCAAATGCAGGTGGAAATATCAATCCAACAGGCGAAAGGATTATTGACGAGACATTTCGTATTATGGAAATGTGCGGAAATCCAACAGCACAAGCAAAACAAGAAACTGGTTTAGTTATCGGTTATGTTCAAAGCGGCAAAACTCTATCATTCACTTCCCTTTCAGCTCTAGCAAACGACAATCATTTTCAAATTATTATCATAATTGCGGGAACATCAATTCCTCTTTCAGAACAAAATTATGAGAGAATGAAAAAGGATTTACGTTATGAAAATCGCTATGATAGAAAGTGGACAATAATAAAGAGTCCACGAACACAGGAAGACCGAGATACAATTCAAATGAAATTAGAGCAATGGGCAGACCCCACTTTTCCAAAAGAAAATTGCTCAACTATTTTAATGACTGTAATGAAAAACAGTCAGCATCTTCTAAACCTAACAAACATTTTAAGAGGAATTGATTTCATTAATGTTCCTACGCTGATAATTGACGATGAAGGCGACCAAGCGAGTTTGAACACTAGAGCAAGTGCAAACTCTAATTCAGGCGTTGGAGTGAATGAAGGCGATGTTTCAACTATTTACAGACGAATAAATAACTTGAGAAATGTTTTTCCTCACCACACATTTTTGCAATATACCGCAACACCACAGGGGAATTTGTTCATCAATATTATGGACAGATTATCGCCAAATTTTATAAAGCTATTAACGCCTGGCGAAGATTACACAGGAGGAAACACATTTTTCATTCAGAACCCTCACCTTGTTCGGGAAATACCACCTGCACAAATACCAACTAACCACAACCCTATCCACGAACCGCCTGAAAGTTTGCTTTACTCTTTGCAAATATTTTTTCTTGGAGTTGTAGCAGGTGAAATAAAGAAGGACCAACGCAATCGTTCAATGATGGTTCACCCATCACGATTGACAAACTCACAAAATATTTTCTTCAATTGGATTAGAAATGTTTGTGAAAGTTGGGTTCGTTTATTACAGAGCAACGATGAAGAAGATAAAAGAGAATTACTTGCAGAGTTTCAAATATCATACAATGATTTGCGAATGTCAGTTGGTAATGATTTGCCAACTTTTGAAGAACTTACTGGCAGTCGCTTGATACATGCAATAAAAAACACTCGGATAATGGAAATCAATGCAAGCAGGGGTAAAACTCCTGCAATTCGATGGAGTGATTTTTATTCTCATATTTTAATTGGTGGACAATCAATGGACAGAGGGTTTACAGTTGAAGGATTAACTGTAACTTATATGCCGAGAGGTTTAGGCGGTGGACAAGTTGATACAACATTACAGCGTGCAAGATTTTTTGGCTATAAAAGAAGCTACTTAGGCTTTTGTAGAGTTTGGCTTGATGCTGCAAGTATTGATGCTTACAGAGCAATTATAGAACATGAAGAAGATGTTCGTCAAAGATTAGAGGAGTATAATGTAAATAATAAGCATCTTAATGAGTGGGACAGAGAAACAGTTTTGAATCAAGTTTTAAACCTTACAAGACCG
>JAPLEF010000046.1 GCA_026391525.1 Sphingobacteriales bacterium | reverse complement strand
TACCAGTTGCCAGATAGCCTATTGAAATTACATGCCTTTATTACCCATTTCAAAGCGGCTTCTGCAACTAGTAGGAAAATAGCTGTCCACATTTTTGTTTATATTAATGTGGAAAAGATAATATTAAGATTTTTTATATACAAAATCGCCGAAACAGAAATAATGTACCTTTAACACCGAATGTTTAATTATAATAATACGTTTCAAAATTTTATCTGTTTTGGAAGATTTTTTAATTTACCAGGATTTCAAACTAATAGCTAAAACTTATCTTAAGATTTTTGCATTTAGATTATTCAAGCCTTAACAAACCACACCCATTATGAAAGTTTTTACAAGAAACACACCTCATTTGAACCTCGCTAAAACAATCACATTGTTTAGTGCTTTTTTGTTGATGAGTTTTTTCGGATCTGCTCAATTAGCTACATGGTCAGGGCCATGGTCTGGTGTAACTGCCAGTCCACGAGCTGCAACTGCAAAAGCTACCAATGTAAATGTGGCTACTTTGGCGCGTGTAAATTTAACAGGTGCTTCATCTAGTACCAGGTTTAGTTCAAGCAATTGGACTGCTTCCAATTATTTAATCATTACCATAACTGCCAATGCTGGTTTTGTATTAAACTTGAATGGAGAATCCATAAGCCTGATTATGGGTAGTTCTGGCACCGGCCCTAATTTATATACCTTAAGATCGAGTGTTGATGCTTACGCAAGTTCATTAGGTACTTATACTCCGAGTTGTTCAGGCCAGCAAGCAGGTTCAGTAACCTTGCCAAGCTCCGGGTTTAATGGGCTCACTTCCATCACATTCCGGGTTGTAGGAAGTACTACCGGGTGTAGTTCAACTTTTGCTCCAGGAGGAACTGGTGGTCCAAGTGCCATAACTGTTAATGGTGCAGTAACTGTTGCACCCATCGTACCAACCGTTTCAACTACTGCTGTAACTTTAATCACTACCACTGATGCCGTTTCCGGCGGTGATGTAACCTCCGATGGAGGTGCTGCTGTTTCTGCCCGGGGAGTTTATTTCGGAACTTCGGCTAACCCTACCAGTGGTACCACCGAAACGGGAACAACAGGAATTTTCACCAGCAATCTTACACCCCTTAGTGTTAATACCGAATATTTTTACCGTGCTTATGCCATCAACAGTGCCGGAACAGGATTTGGAACAGAATCAAGTTTCTATACCCTTGCCAATGTGCCGGGCACGCCTACAGTTAACGGGGCTACTACCAGTTCTCTTGATATAACACTCAACGTAAACGGAAATCCTGCCATCACCACATTTGCTATTCGTGAAACCGGAAGTGGTAATTATGTGCAGGCCAACGGATCATTAGGTGCAGCTCCGGTTTGGCGCACCAATTCGCAATGGGGTACCGTTACCGTTACCGGGCTAGCAGCTTCTACCACTTATAGTTTTGATGTTAAAGCACGCAACGGAAGCAATGTAGAAACAAACTTCAGTGCTACCGGAAGCGGAACTACTTTAGCGGCTGCAACTCCAACTTTAACTGCAACAACCATCAGCGATTTTGGAAATGTATGTTTAAATGTCACATCTGGTGCTAACAGCTTTACCGTTACAGCATCAAACCTCAACAACAGTAACATCACAATCAGTTCACCTAATCCGGCATATACTTTTTCATTGGATAATTTGAGTTATCAGGCAAGTATTAATCAGCCACAGGCAGGCGGATCATATGATTTTCCGGTTTATGTAAAGTTTACCCCAACTGCAACCGGAAGCAATAACAGCACCATCAGCATTGGTGGGGGAGGTGCTTCAAGTATAAGCGTGAACGTTAACGGCGGCGGTATCAACACAATCGGAACGGCTACAACCGGTGCTGCTTCATCAATTGCCTCAGCTTCGGCTACCCTTAATGGTAGTTTTACCGAGGTTTGCAGCACCATCACCGGTTATGGTTTTGAATACAGTTTGACCAACAACTTTGCAAATGGCACAGGAACTCAGGCGCCATCAACCAATCAATCTTCCGGAGTGTTTTCTGCCGGTATCAGCGGATTGGGTTCGGGGCTCACCTATTATTTTAAAGCTTACGCTTCTGATGGCATCACAACGGTATATGGTAACCAGCAGAGTTTTACAACAACTCAAATCACCCTTGATGCTCCGGTAGCTACTGCTGCAACAGCCATAACATCAGGCAGCTTTGTTGCCAACTGGAATGCCGTAACCAATGCAACCGGCTATCGTTTGGATGTAGGAACTTCTCCTAATTTCTTAGGTACACCTGCTTCATTTGCGGCATGGACGTTTCCTACAAATGGTACTATTGTAACACCTAGTAGCTCAAACAGCAACAATGCGGCACAATCCCTTAGCACTAATGGTGGTTCAATTGGTGATGTAACGGGTGCCACAACCAGGGCAGCAACCGCAAATGCCTGGAGCAGCGGTTCTGGTACTAAATACTGGCAAATTGATTTAAATACTACCGGTTTATTTGAATTGACCATTTCTTCAAAGCAACGTTCTTCCGGTACCGGCCCACGTGATTTCAAATTACAATATAGCGTGGGAGGAGGCGCTTATACAGATGTACCCTCAGGTTCAATTACTGTAGCAGACAGTTTTATTACCGGTGTGGTAACCAACCTAAGTTTGCCGTCTGCATGTGATAATCAAACTGCTATTTCAATCCGTTGGATCATGACCTCCAATACATCAGTTAATGGTGGTTCTGTAGCTAGTGGTACAAGCAGGATCGATGATATTGATGTAAAGGGTAAATCTGCTTTCTTCCTTGCAGGATATGAAAACCGTGCGGTGTCAGGCACTTCTGAAACGGTTTCGCCATTAACTCCGGGAACAACTTATTATTACAGGGTTCGTGCTACCAATGGTGCAGTAGCCTCTGCAAATTCTAATGTGATCAGTGCTACCACCTGTACAGATTTGCCGGTGAGTGTGAGTATCGCTGCAAACCCCGGTTCAACGATTTGTGCGGGAACTTCAGTAACGTTTACGGCTACCCCCGTTAATGGCGGAACAACCCCAACATACCAATGGTATAATGGAGCAACGCCTATCAGTGGTGCAACTGCTTCAACTTATACCAGCACTACTTTGGCAAATGGAGATGCTATCAGTGTACAACTCACTTCCAGTGAAACCTGCACAACGGGTAATCCGGCCACTTCAAATATCATCAACATCACGGTGAATCAAATTTTAGAGGTAAGTGTGAACATCTCTGCAAACCCAGGTTCAACCATCTGCACCGGAACTTCAGTAACGTTTACGGCTACCCCGGTTAATGGCGGAACTTCACCGGCATATCAGTGGTATAATGGCGTTACCCCGATCGGTGGTGAAACTGCTTCAACTTATACTACCACTACTTTGGAAGATGAAGATGCTATCAGTGTACAACTCACTTCCAGTGAAACCTGCACAACGGGTAATCCGGCCACTTCAAATATCATCTACATGACGGTGAATCCAATTTTAGAGGTAAGTGTGAACATCTCTGCAAACCCAGGTTCAACCATCTGTGCCGGAACTTCAGTAACGTTTACGGCTACCCCGGTTAATGGCGGTAGAAACCCAGCATACCAATGGTATAATGGAGTAACGCCTATCAGTGGTGCAACTGCTTTAACTTATACCAGCACTACTTTGGCAAATGGAGATGCTATCAGTGTACAACTTACTTCCAATTCAAATTGCATAACGGGTAACAACACGGCTACATCGAATACTATCAACATGACGGTGAATCCATTTTTACCGGTAAGTGTAACCATCGCTGCAAACCCAGGTTCAACCATCTGTGCGGGAACTTCAGTAACGTTTACAGCTACCCCCGTTAATGGCGGAACAACCCCAACATACCAATGGTATAATGGAGCATCGCCTATCAGTGGTGAAACTGCTTCAACGTATACCAGCACTACTTTGGCAAATGGAGATGCTATCAGTGTACAACTTACTTCCAATTCAAACTGCATAACGGGTAACAACACGGCTACATCAAATACTATCAACATGACGGTGAATGCCCTTGTTCCGGTGAGTGTGAGTATCGCTGAAAACCCAGGTTCAACGATTTGTGCCGGAACTTCAGTAGCGTTTACGGCTACTCCGGTTAATGGAGGAACTTCACCGGCATATCAGTGGTATAATGGCGTTAACCCGATTGTTGGTGAAACTGCTTCAACTTATACTACCACTACTTTGCTAAATGGAGATGCAATCACTGTGCAACTTACTTCTAATGAATCAGGATGTGTATCCGTAAATCCGGCTTCTTCAAATGTCATCAACATGACAGTGAACCCATTGCCAGCAACTGCCGGCCCCATCTCCGGACCAACAGATGTTTGTCCACTGATTGGCTCTGTTACGCCAACTGTTTACAGTATCGACCCGGTTCCCGGAGTAAGTTCTTATCAATGGGCTATCCCGGTTGGTACAACATTGGTAAGCGGACAAGGCACAACCAGTATCAGCGTTACATTCGATAATAGTTTTGCCTTAACCAACAGCCAGTTTAAAGTACGCACAGTTTCTCCGGAAGGTTGTATCGGAGTGCCAAGTTCTATTATTGTATTAAAGAATGTTCCCGGAATCCCGCTTGCTATCAACGGACCAACCAATGCCTGTCCTTTTATTGGTTTACCCGGAACTGTAACCTATAGCATTGCATCAGTTCAGTATGCTACATCATATACCTGGTCGGTGCAAGGAACTGGAATTAGTATATTGAGTGGACAGGGTACTACCAGCATTGAAGTGAGTTATGCAAGCAATTTCAATACAGGAGTGATTCGTGTGGTGGCCAATTCAAACTGTGGCTCACGTTCTCCAAGGACTTTGAATGTATCTCGTTTTACTCCTCAACCTCCTGTTGCCATTAATGGTCAAACTAATGTATGTAGTTTCATAGGAACAACTACTCAAGTTACTTACAGCGTTGATCCGGTAGACAATGCTACTTCTTATGTGTGGACTGTGCCAAGCAATGTAACATTAGTTAGCGGACAAGGTACTACCAGCATCAATGTAAGGATCAACAGCGGATTCTCTACAAGCATACTGAAGGTGAAATCTGTTTCTAACTGTTTCACCAGTGGCGAGAGGCAATTGACGCTAACTGCTGCAATAACCAGTATTCCTGGTGTCATTACAGGGCCTAACAATGCTTGTTCATTTATCGGCACAGCCAATACGGCTACTTATTCTATCAGAAAAGTAACTTCAGCTACCAGTTATGTTTGGACCGTTCCGGCTGGAATGACCATCTCATCTCATCCTGGTGGTACCGGTGTGAATGATACCATTATCACTGTTGCTTTCAATAACAGTTTTGTTTCCGGCACCTCCTTAGAGGTTCAGGCAGTGAACTGCAATTTGAGTGCTCCGCGTAGCCTGGCTATATTCCGTAGGGTTTTGTCTGCTCCGGGTTTAATTTCCGGTCCTACTAATGTATGTGAACTAATGGTTTCTTCAACTAACCCTTCAGGATCGGTTGCTACTTACCGTATTCCAAAATTAGCCAATGCACTTTCATACAACTGGAGCATAACCGGAAATGCTTCTATAACCAGCCATCCGAATGGAACTGGTGTAAATGATACCATTGTTGAAGTACTTTTCAACAGCAGCTTCACGGGTGGTAATGTGCAGGTATCTGCAAGTAACGGATGCGGAATCAGTTCAGTAAGGAGTTTATCTGTTAGTCGTTTGAATGCAGGTAATCCGGGAGTGATAGCCGTTGTGCTGAGTGCTGCTTGTCCGAATCGTGTTTACACATACTCGCTCGCATCACTACCGAGCAATGCTAGTTCATTGGTATGGACCATTCCCGCATCAGGGACTTTGGTAAGTGGTGCAGGTACTACAAGCATTACCGTTTCTTATCCTTCAACACCTATTTCCGGAGTTGTTACTGTTAGGGCATTCAACAATTGTTCAAGCAGCAATACCCGATCAGTAACCATCAATTTACCGGCATGTCCGATTGTCATAAGAAACACTACTGAGCGCAACGCACAACAAATTTTCACTGATAAGATGACGATGGATATTTTTCCAAACCCAACAACCAGCCAATTCAACTTACAGGTAATAAGTGCAGGTAAGGAGAAAGTAACCGTTAGGATATTAGATATCCAGGGCCGCCTGGTTCGTAAGTTCACCGTGATGCCTTTTGAAACTACTACATTCGGTCAGGATCTGAAGGCTGGTTCTTATATAATTGAAACCACTCAGGGTACTGAAAAACTCACCAGAAGAGTAATGAAGTTTTAAATCGTGTTGATATTTTTTGAAGAGCCCTGCAATGAAAGTTGTAGGGCCTTTTTTTTAATTGTCAATTGTCAATTGTCAATTGTCAATTGTCAATTGTCAATTATCAATTATCAATTAAAATCTACCATGCTTTCGAAACCACTCCATTTAGCTTTTTCAAAAAATAAACATGTTTGTTTTCGTAGTAATCCGGGATGCTTTTGTCTTTGCTTAAATAAACCGCTTTGAAATTATAAGCACAAAAAACATTATAGGCGTAATCGTTGAGATGAGCCATCATGCTTGCCGGATAGCTAGATAGCAACTGGCTGAAAACATGTATCATTTCAAATCCTTTAAATGCATAATCTGAAGGTTTGCCTTTGAATTTTTTCAGATAAAGATCCTGTATCATCTTACTTTTATCGTCCCATTTATTATTGAAATACGCTGAAGTATAATGGATCGGAAAATCTTTCAGTTCTTTTGCTGAGAGGCTGGTGAACCCGTCCCAGTTAGGCATGCCGATAAGCGTGATGCGGTATTTCTTTTTTAGTGATGATGCGGCCTGGCAGATGCTGCGGGCAAAGTCTTCATCCAAACTTCCGGCAACGATGATATTTTGCTGGTTACTGTCGAGACTATTTTTGAGCAGATTGAAATTACTATCCAGATTCAGTGTTTTGATTTTTAAAAGATTGCCTCCGTCAGTTCTGTTGACAGTATTGAAATAACCGGCCACACGGTCTTCCTGGCTTCCTTTTTTGCGCACGTGAACAATGTTATCGGTACCATGGTTTTGTAGTAGAAATGAAAAAATAGACTCGCAATGCGATTTCAGTGTACTGTTTACAATAACGAGATAGGGGTTCTCGGTAATACCTCCATCGTTGGGATAGGTTGCCGAGATGAAAGGGATACTTTTTCTTTTGGCAAAACCAGACAGGTCAGAGAAATCTTCATCACGCACCGAGCCAATGATCAGTTGCATACTATCTAGCTTTCCTTCCATGATGAGTTTTTCAATTGAACCCGTTTCTGATTTCGTATCAAAAAAATGAGCGATGATAGTAGCATTAGGCAGTGGCAAACTATCAAGTGCGATTTCAGCACCCTGAAAAAAATCTAAACCTGGTACAACAAAACGTGGAAATTTTTTCCCTGCATGGTAATAGTTGCCGGTAAAAACGGAATCCAGATAAACGGGTGCAAAAACGGCGATATGATAAGCCGGTGGCCCGGAACGAACTTGATCCTGAGCAAAAACAGAACTGCTGATAAGGAAAACTTGAATAGAAAATAAGACAGGTAAAAAAAACTTCATTTTGATTAATATTTCAATGCTATTGGCTGTGATTATTTTTGCATGGATGATTTTGTTGTTTTCATCAAATGGGTTTATTCCCATTCAATGGTTGCAGGTGGTTTACTGCTGATATCGTATACCACCCTATTGATTCCTTTCACCCGGTTGATGATTTCATTCGAAACTTCAGCAAGGAAATCATAAGGAAGATGTGCCCAGTCTGCCGTCATACCATCCACAGAGGTAACCGCACGAAGAGCGATGGTATATTCATAAGTCCGTTCATCTCCCATCACACCTACACTTTTCACCGGAAGTAATATGGTTCCTGCTTGCCATACTTTATCGTATAGGCCAGATTTCTTAAGGGTGTCGGTATAAACATGATCAGCTTCCTGCAACAAGCTCACCTTTTCTTCTGTAATTTCTCCAAGAATACGTATGCCGAGCCCGGGTCCGGGGAATGGGTGACGGTTAAGCATGTACGAAGGTATGCCGAGTTCTTTACCGATCTTACGGACTTCATCTTTGAAAAGTGCGCGAAGGGGTTCTACCAGTTTCAATTTCATCTGCTCGGGCAAACCTCCAACATTGTGATGCGATTTGATGGTAACCGATGGCCCATGCACGGCAGCCGATTCAATCACATCGGGATAAATGGTGCCCTGTCCAAGAAATGCAATCCCGCTGATCTTATGGGCTTCCTGATCGAAGATATCGATGAAGGCACTGCCAATGGCTTTACGTTTATCTTCTGGCAGCACTTTGCCGGCGAGTTTGGTATAAAAATGTTCCCGCGCATCTACACCGGTAACATTAAGGCCAAGCTTGAGGTAAGTATCCAGCACTTCCTGAAATTCATTTTTACGCAGCAATCCATTATCTACAAAAATGCCATGAAGATTTTTACCAATGGCCTTGTTAAGCAAAGTTGCAGCAACCGTACTATCTACGCCACCACTCAAACCCATCACTACTTTTTCGTTTCCTACCAGATTTTGCAAAGAGGTGATGCTGTCTGTAATAAAATGAGCGGGCGTCCAATCGCGACTGCAACGGCAACTATTCACCAGAAAATTTTCTAGGATTTTTTTTCCTTCCGTACTATGATAAACTTCCGGATGGAACTGTAGGCCATAAATCGGATGTGTTTCTGTATACGAAACAAAAGCGGCTACCGGTATACTGCTGGTTGTACCGAGGAGTGTGAACCCTTCCGGTAAAACCTTTATGCTATCACTATGGCTCATCCAAACCTGGGAAGTAGGGGATAGGCCTTCAAATAAAAGGTCGTTTCCTATGGAAGTGAAATTGGCCCTGCCATATTCGCGTTTGTTACTTGCGGCAACTATGCCGCCGAAAAGTTTTGTGGTAAGCTGGGCTCCATAACAAATACCAAGTACAGGAACATGAGCAGCGATTTCTTTGATATCTGCCATAGCTGTATTTGCATCGTTTACCGAAAGTGGGGATCCAGATAGGATGATGCCTTTTAGATTGGGATCGTACTGGAACTTTTTATGGTAAGGTATGATTTCGCAGTAAACATTCAGTTCTCTGAGTGCTCGGGCAATCAATTGGGTGTATTGTGAACCAAAATCGAGGATCAGTATTTTTTCTGTCATAGGTTGCAAAGGTACTTTAAATGATTTTTCTATCCATACCGGCTTTTGAAGCGTATCATATATGAATAGACATCTATGGAATGTTGGTTTTTTTGGTTAATTTAAAATAAATCCTTGAAATATTTTTTATTTACTCCCAATTATTGGGTGCTAATTTATTCGGGTTATTTGATAAAGTTTGAACACGTTCCCCACTTAATAACCCTGATCAATTACCTACTAATGGCTTATATTTGGTAAGGTTTACTATAACAACACATGAAAGAACGCATTTATCGTACACTCAACATCAAAATGTCTGAATCCAATCAGGTGTTCGACCTTTTGACGGTACAGTTTTTCATCGGTTTGGCAAACGCCCTTATCAACATCATCGCTTTCACTTTATTTGTTTACCATTTCGAAGTTCATTATCTCGCAGAAGTTTATTTGGTTACTGCTGTAGCGCTCATGATACTTAATCGGGTTTATGAATATCTCGAGCACAAATATTCTCCCCTAACCTTGTTACGTATTGTCATTGCCTTTTCAGTTGCAGTGCTGTTGTTTCTTTGGGTTGGACTTACTTTTTTTGATAAATCAACTTACATATTCTCGCTGCTGGTATCGAGTGTGCTATTATACATGTTAACAGGTTATGCATTTTGGGGGCTGGTATCCTTGTTGTTTAACGTAAGGGAAAGCAGGCGTGTTTTTTCTATTGTGGGTTCCGGCGATATTCCGGCTAAACTCATCGGTTACATTGCAGCACCATTACTGATTCCAATCGTTGGGATGAATAATGTGTTGTGGCTGGCCATCATTGCCATGGCAACCGGTTATATTCTTTTTGGCAAATTCATCAAGAAGAAAAGCTGGAACATCATCAAAGCAAAATCACAGCACGATCATGAGCAGCATCATCATGCACATATAAGCGGGAAGAAAGATTTCGTCAGCTTTTTTTTCCAGAACAAACTGATTTTTGCCATCTCGCTTTTATCTATACTTAGTTACAATGTTTTCATATTGATAGACTATACTTTCATCTCTCAGGTGAAAGTAAAATCATCAAACATCAGTGAACTGGCATCTTATATAGCCGTTTTCTTTGCCTTGGGCAGGGTGATAGCCATCGTTTTTAAACTCATTTTCACCAGCCGTGTTATTGAAAAACTTGGGGTGATTTCCAGTTTGTTTATCACACCTGTTTTTCTTTTTCTGTTTTGTATGCTGTTCTTCTTTTTTGGCGACAAGTCGATGCACAACTTATTTATTTTCGGACTGATGGCCATGTTTACTGAAGTGCTGCGTTCCACGATGCAGGAACCTGTTTTCTTCATCCTTTTTCAACCCCTGAAAGAAAACCTGCGATTGAAAGGACATATCATCTCTAAAGGCTACATGTATCCGCCTTCATTGATCATTGTAGGTTTATCGCTATACTTCTGTTACAAGTTGCATATTGATGTTGGCATACATCTTACCGTGAAAGTGATCGTAATCAATCTGGGTATCTGGGTAGCGGTGATTTTTCTTATCCGGAAAAATTATCTGAACGCTGTACATGCTTCTATTAAAAGAGGAACCTTCCATAGCGATGATACTTACATCAACGATCAACATACCATCCAAATCCTTCTTGATAAAATTGCTTCGGGAAATAAGATGGAAGTGATATATGCACTGAATCTTCTGGAACAATCGGCATATCCCGAAACCGAAGTGTTGCTCAAAAAGCAGCTTACCCTTTCTTCAGCAGATGTTGAAGTGAAAAAATATGCAATGGAACGTTTGGAGGCAAAAAAAGCGATAGACATTGAAGTATTGTATGCCATACTGCTTCAGGAGAAAGAAGGTTTACTGCAACAAAAGGCATTTGCCATGCTGTGTAAGCTTGATCCGGATTATCTAAAAACTCAGTCAGTAAGTATCAGTGATCATCCCCATGTGATCCGCAAAATCATCACCATACAATTACTGAATCAACAGGAATTTGATTATCTTTTTCTGGCTGGGAGTGAAATCAACAAACTGGTTAATTCAACGGATGCGGAAGAAAGACATTTGGCCATTGATGTTATCAGCGAAGTGAAACATGTGCAGTTTAGTGACGCCATGAAACACCTAATTGTAGATTCGGAACTGATTGTGCGCCGTGCTGCTGTAGATGCGGTATGCAAACTGAAATTGAAAACCCTGTTGCCGGAAGTACTTTCTCTACTGGGTCATGATGCGGATAAGAATATCGTATTGAAAGGTTTGCAGCTATATGGTGACCCGTTTTTCGACGATATTAAAACTTTCCCCCGTGAATTACAGGATGAATATGAAACTGATTTTATCCGTATCGCTACCCGCATGAAGGGCAATCATTCTACCGAATTCCTGCTTGCAAGGTTAGATGCCCAGGGCATTATACGCGATAAGATCGTGCATGCATTTTGGTTCAAAGAGTACTTTCCATCTCATACTATCGAAAAAGGTCAATTCCATTTGATCCTTAATGATTATCTCAGATCGGGATTGGAAAAAATAAGCGATTATTATGAAGTGCCTGATTTTTCGGATACCACCTTGGTTAAAAATTCTATTTTGAATGAAGTGAAAAGCGATCTTGCTTCTGCATTAAAAATCTGTTCGCTGGTTTATCAGAAAAAAGAAATCAACAGGATCTTGGAATTGCTTTCTGCAGAGGCTACTGAGAAAATATATAATGCCATGGAAATGCTAGAGCTGTTATTGCCAAAGAAAATTTCCGGCGATTTGAATGAACTTTTCGATTTTGTATTGGATCCGGTGCATAATAAGAAAGTGAGTTACAAAACAGACAAGCACCTTTTTCTGCAAAAAGTGATGTTCAGAAGTGCGCAGATGTATAATCCCTGGACGAGAGCTGTTTGTATTTATAGCACCTGGAGAAGCAATGATCGCGATCTGATTCAAAAACTTCGCGATCAACAAAACAAAACCGACCATCGGTTGGTTATGGAAACAAGAGCATTCGTATTACAATCATTAAACCAATAAGCCATGCTGATCATTGAAAAGATCCTTCTATTGAAAAATTCAGATATTTTTAAGAATTGCAGTGAAGTAGACCTGATTGAAATCGCTTCCATCTGCGAGGAGGAACATGCAGATAAAATGACTACCATTTTCAAAAAAGGAGATGCAGGGAATTGTATGTACTTTATCTATTCCGGATCGGTGTCGGTACATGATGCGGAACACCAGCTGGCAGTGCTGAATGAAAATGAAATTTTCGGAGAACTTTCCCTTTTAGATTCGGATACCCGCTCTGCCAGTATCACTGCCCTCAGTGATTGTATCTTACTCAAGATTGAACAGGAAGCTTTTTACGATGTGGTTGCGGTGAACACCGATATCCTGAAAGGGATTATGAGAACCTTGTGCCGCCGTTTACGTGAGCAAGACCGGATTACGATTGAAATGAAAAGAAAGAATAAATGATCAACGCATCAATGATGAAGCAGGGCTTGAAGGTTTTTTTGTTTGATAGGTTCCCGCTCAGCAAGGGAAATGACAGTGTTATATTGATGATTTCGTAAAAAATCGAGCTGCTTATTATTCCACTCTTCTTCATTGCTGATGAATCCGAAATCGAACAATTCTTTTTTCAGGGTTAATGAAATTTCCGGGAAATCTTCTCTGCCCAGATAATCGAGATCTGCATCGCGGATAATTCTTTCGAGTACCGTTTTGGGCTGATTGGATACTTTAGTTGCCATGATGATTCCCGTTACAATGGCTTCTTCTTCCTTGGTTATTCCAAAATTGCCGGCATCTTCCAAAAAATACCTGCAGGATACTTCTTCATGACCCATATAAATTTCCAGAAACCCGGTATCGTGGTATAAAGCCGCTAAATGGAGCAGGTAGATTTCCCTTTCGGTAAGGGTATCATCGAAACTGGCAATGCGTAACGTTTGCTCCATTACATCCAGGGTGTGAGCAATGTTGTGATAAATCAATCTCTTATCTAACCCCTCCAGTTTGGTAAGTACATTTCTCTTTATTTCAGCTAACTCCAATTGGTTAATTTTAAGAGTACAATATAATAATATATCATGAATCGAATTAAAATTCTAAAAAAGGGTTGAAAATAAATGTTAGCAGTAGTACCAATCGGCATTCTAGTTCAATTGAGCCAAATACATCTAAAAGATTTAAAGTTTTTTGAAGACTTAATGACCATCACATTGCGATACGTAACCCGAACTATTAGATAAAATCTGGGTTAAATTCGTTCCGTTAAGCAGGCAAGTATAAATTCCATCCTGAGGAGATTGTGGATGTGAATAATTGCCATTAGCATATACGGGCGAATGTGCGGCGTTAAATACAATTGACGTACCATCATTAACAAAATGAGCATTTGTACCGGATGGGATCATTCCCGGAGGTAGGTTAATTGGTACAAGTTGGTTGTTTGAGCCGTCTGGATTGCATGTATACAATGCAGCTTTCCATAATGTGTCGGTGCGATCCAATATAACATTGCCTGCAGAATCAATATGTGTAATAGGAATTATCTGATCACTTACTATTTTTGAGTAAAGCACTAAATCTGAAGCCGCTGTTGCTTGCTGATTTTGTTGGGCGGTTATTTTTTGACAACTAATTTGAGCTGTGAAAACAAAAAATGCGATGAGAATTAAGGATACTGATCCCAAAAATATTTTTTTCATATTGCAAGGTTTATATAAAAGATGCTAAAAATAAAAATAGCGCAGCTTGAGTACCCGTTTTTTTATTATTTTTTTCTGGCACCACTGCTAATAAGCGGTTTGGCAAAACTGTGGCAGAAGGAATGATGCCAGGCAACAAATCTTTTCTTCACTTCAGTTAGTGGCTTGACGATTTCTAATAAGCTTGCACATGCAAATAAAAATCCGTTTCTTTAGTGTGTTGACTGGCTGAGCAGTTGGAACATGAAATATCCCAGTCTTGCCAAGCCGCCAGCGTTTGTTCAGGAAAATATTAAAAAAAATCTTCGGCAAATTATCAGAAATAAAGTTACGGGCATTCGTTGCTACGGAAAATTATTAACTTTTAATGTTGAAGAAAAAATTTAATCATGATGAATTGAATACAAGTAGGTAAGAAAACAGCACAAAAGGAATAGTTATCGTATTATATAAAGGTATTGTTGTTGAATATTGAAATGATCAGGCTTTTTACCCATTTATAGATCTATTGAAGATTTTCAATATCGTCTAAATCTTTTGAGCGCCCGGCAGCTTCTTTCGCTTTTAACAGGTCGTTTTTATGTATGGTTCTTATTACTAGATCAGCATCTTCAAACCAAACTGACCTTTGATAGCAGGTTTCGAAATCAAGGCCTTTTACTTTTACCATGATATCGATCGCAACGGGTGGAGTGCCAAAAGTAAATACATCCCAATTCGGATGTGATAAGAAATTTTCTGCTGTCATATCAAAAACCGGCATACCGAATTGAAGAAATGCTTTTTTGAGTTTAAGGTAATTCTCCGTTGATCTCTCAACCCAGATATCCATGTCGCCGGTTGTTCGGGCATAACCATGCAATATCACAGAAAAACCACCAACAAGTATATACCTTACTTCCTGGTCATTTAATGCGGATAAAAAATCCCTGAAATCAGCCTGAAAAATATTTCCCATCAGCTACCCTGTGATTTTGCAGAAAATTTGGTTTTGTCTATGCGGGGAGGGTCGTTTAATGGGTAATTGTAAGCAATGCTATTCAGATAAGCTGTTATTTGAAGCCTTTCCTGCCAACTTAGTTTTTTATAATAAGCAGCATGGTTAGCAGCTTCCAGAGCGGTATGTGCTTTGAAAGCACTGCGGTTTAATCTGAAATTTGACACCATCAAATATACGATGAAGATAAGTGAATGAGAAATTTGAGTATATGGCTATTCACGTAATGGAATAAGGGGGTAGCCTAATTTTGAGAAATCATCAGTACAAAAGAAAATGTGAATATCTATTTGCAATACAATTGATTACGAACAATTTAATTTTCCTGCGGGGAAGTGGTTTCCGGTTTTTAAGCACTTTTAATAGTAAAAAAATTATCCCGGTCGGCAAATTTTGCCCTTCTTTTGGTAAACTTATAAACAAGATTTGGTCTTTTTTAGTTGATTCAGGTGCTGATGCTCCAAAAAATCTTTCAAGTTTCCATTGCTATTTACAATCAACTCCTTACCTTTGCACTCCAAATTAAAAAACGGAATTCTAAAAGTTCTTTACATATGTCACAACGAATCAGAATCAAGCTACAGTCTTACGACCACAATTTAGTAGATAAATCTGCCGAAAAAATTGTAAAGACTGTACGCAGTACAGGTGCGGTGGTAACGGGCCCTATTCCTTTGCCAACCCATAAGAAAATTTTCACTGTACTTCGTTCGCCACACGTTAATAAGAAGGCGCGTGAGCAGTTTCAATTGTGTACGCACAAGCGTTTGTTAGACATTTACACCAGCAGTAGCCGTACGGTTGATGCACTGAGCAAGCTCGATTTGCCAAGTGGTGTGGATGTTGAAATTAAGGCCTGATGAACCTTCCCTCCCGTTAGCGGGGCGGGGAAAGGCACAAGCCAAGATCTTATAAAGGAAAAATATGAACGCCTAAGTCTCGCCTCAACGGAGAGACCGCTGGGTATAAATCAGATACAATGAAAAGTATTATTGGAAAGAAAGTTGGCATGACCAGCATCTTCGACAGTACCGGTAAGCAAACTGCCGTTACTATCATTGAGGCCGGTCCATGTATCGTAACGCAAAAGAAAACCGTTGAAACAGACGGTTACAATTCCCTCCAGATCGCTTTTGGCGACAAGAAAGAGAAGCACTCCACCAAAGCTGAAATCGGCCACTATGCAAAGGCGAACACAGCACCTAAAAGATTCACTCAGGAAATACGCGATAGCGAAATTGAAAAGAATGTTGGTGAAACCATCACAGTAGACATTTTTACCGAAGGCGATGATGTTGCCGTTGTAGGCACTACAAAAGGTAAGGGTTTTCAGGGTGTGGTAAAACGCCATGGCTTTAGCGGGGTAGGTGAGCAAAGCCACGGTCAGCACGATCGTCAACGTGCTCCGGGTTCTATCGGTAACTCATCTGATGCCAGCCGTGTATTCAAAGGAATGCGAATGGGTGGACGTATGGGTGGCGACCGTGTGAAAATGAAGGGCCTGAAAGTGGTGAAAATTTTTGCTGATAAGAATTACATTCTTGTGAGCGGATCGGTTCCAGGACATAACGGTTCTATCGTTTTAATTCAGAAATAAGCAAACGCCATTTTTTATCAGCGTTTAAAAAAATAACACAATGCAAGTAGACATCATCAATACGAAGGGCGAGAAAACAGGAAGGTCGATTGAACTGCCGGAAGAGATTTTCGGCATCGAGCCTAATGATCACGTGATTTACCTCGCGGTAAAACAATATCAGGGCGCACAGCGTCAGGGCACGCACAAGGTGAAAACCCGTATGGAAGTTCATGGTTCTTCCAAGAAATTGCACAAGCAAAAAGGTACCGGTGGTGCCCGTAAAGGTAACCTCCGTAACCCGTTGTATAAAGGTGGTGGCACCATATTCGGGCCAAAGCCACATAAATACGATATCAAACTTAACCGTAAGGTGAAAGATCTGGCAAAGATGAGTGCACTTGCTCACAAAGCGAAAGCAAATGCTATCGTAGTGTTAGAAGATGTGGTGATGGATGCGCCTAAAACCAAAACTTTTGCCGGTATGCTAAAAAGCCTCAACATCGGTAACAAAAAAGCGTTGTTCGTGATTCCTGAGTACAATAATAATATGTACCTCAGCTTGCGCAATGTTCAGGGTGTGAATGGTACCCTGCTCAGTGATATGAACACTTACGATATCCTGGATGCTAATGTGCTGGTGTTGTTGGAAAGTGCTGCTAAATTGTTTTCAGAAGCTGAAGCTTAATCCATCATAATTAGGCCGAAGGAAGTTATTTAACTAATACAAAAAGAAACGACATGAAACTGTCTGATGTTTTAATAAAGCCGATTTTATCTGAGAAAGCCAACAAGCAATCAGAAAAAATGCGCCGCTACACTTTCGTGGTAGATCGCAAAGCCAACAAACTGGAAATTAAAAAAGCAGTGGAACTGTTTTATGGTGTACAGGTTGAAGAAGTGAATACTTTGGTGATGCCTTCAAAACTGAAAGCGAAATATACCAAAGCGGGTTTCATTGTAGGCCGCAAGCCCGCAAAGAAGAAAGCGCTTGTAACCGTAGCTGAAGGCGAAACTATCGACCTATACGGAAGCGAAACAGTTTAAAAAAATTAATGAATGGTGGTCAGCACCGCAAAGTTTTGACAATATAAAAGAGTTTACTCATGGCACTTAGAAAATACAAAGCAATCACAGCAGGAACCCGTTGGAGGATTGGTAATGCATACGCAGAAGTAACCACCAACATTCCTGAAAAGTCGTTGCTCGAAAAGCAAAAGAATACCGCAGGCCGTAATGCTCAGGGCAGGAGGTCGATGCGTTACATGGGTGGTGGTAATAAAACCATGTATCGTTTGGTAGATTTCAAGCGTGATAAAAAAGATATTCCCGCTACGGTAAAAACCATCGAGTACGATCCAAACCGCACCGCTTTTATCGCTTTGCTGGCTTATGCTGATGGTGAGAAGCGTTACATCCTTGCACCACAGGGTTTACAGGTAGGCCAAACCGTTATCAGTGGCGACAATGCGGTTCCTGAACTCGGTAACGCCCTGATGTTGAAAAACATGCCTTTGGGTACCAACGTACACAATATTGAAATGCAGCCCGGTCAGGGAGGTATATTGGTTCGCAGCGCAGGAACTTCTGCACAACTTACCAATAAGGAAACCAAATATGCGGTAATCAAAATGCCAAGTGGCGAATTGCGCAAAGTGCTCATCAATTGTTATGCAACGGTTGGGGTTACCAGCAATAGCGATCATAATTTGGAAAGCATGGGTAAAGCCGGTCGCAACAGGTGGAAAGGAATTCGTCCACGTACCAGGGCTGTAGCCATGAACCCGGTAGATCACCCGATGGGTGGTGGTGAAGGTAGGGCATCAGGTGGTCACCCGCGCAGCCGTAAAGGTAAATATGCAAAAGGTCAGATTACCCGTAAAGTGGGAAAAGGATCAAGCAAAATGATCATTCAGCGTCGCAACGGTAAGAAATTACCTAACAAATAAATGAACCCGGGAAAACCGGTAATCATATCAATATTCACTTGTTAAAATATCCCGAAAGGGAGAATCAACAAAAAAAATAAAACATGGCTCGTTCGTTAAAAAAAGGACCTTACGTAGAATCAAAGTTGGAAACAAAAGTGATGGCTATGGTGGAAGGTAAATCAAAAAAAGGGGTGATCAAAACCTGGAGTCGCAGGAGTACGATTACGCCGGATTTCGTTGGACAAACCTTCGCAGTGCACAACGGAAACAAGTTTATCCCTGTGTATGTAACCGAATTCATGGTTGGCCATAAACTCGGAGAATTTGCACCAACCCGGAATTTTAAAGGACATTCAAGTAAAAAGATATCATAAGGATTAAAGCAAAGGCAATAGCTCAAACTAAAACCCAAACTTTAAACCCACAAAAAAAGAATCATGGAAGCAGTAGCAAAATTGAATAATTATCCCACTTCGCCTCGCAAAATGCGTTTGCTTGCCGACCTTATCCGTGGCATGAAAGTAGAAAAGGCGCTGGCTATTTTGGAACACAATCCAAAACATCCTGCCGTTCCACTTCGTAAACTGGTTGTATCTGCCATCAGCAACTGGAAGCAAAAAAATGAAGGAGCTGATGAGGCTAGTCTGGTAGTGAAAACAATTTTTGTAGATGGTGCCCGTGTTATCAAACGCATGCGCCCTGCGCCACAAGGTCGGGGATACCGTGTTCGCAAACGCAGCAACCATGTAACTGTTATTGTTGATGCTCCTCATGGAGCTATGGACAAAGTTATCATCGAAGAAGCAGTTGCAGAAGCAATTGTAGAAGCGCCTAAGCCTAAAAAAGTTGCGGCACCTAAGAAAACTAAAACAACCAAAAACGATTAATACCAAACAATACTAATTTTTTAAAAACCGAATATGGGTCAGAAAACAAATCCGATAGGTGCAAGGTTGGGAATCATCCGTGGATGGGACAGCAACTGGTATGCTCACAAAAAGGACTATGCCAACAAGCTGATTGAAGACGATAAGATCAGGAATTATCTGAATGCACGTATCAATAAAGGAGGGATTGCCAAAATCGTAATTGAGCGCACCCTCAATAAGCTGATTGTTACCATACACACATCTAAACCGGGAATCATTATCGGTAAAGGTGGTGGAGAGGTAGACCGTATCAAAGAGGAGTTGAAAAAATTATGCGGTAAAGAAGATGTTCAGATCAATATTCTTGAAATACGCCGTCCTGAACTGGATGCCAATATCGTTGCTGATACCATTGCACGCCAGTTGGAAAACAGGATCAATTACAAGCGTGCTATTAAAATGTCGATAGCTTCTGCGCTCCGTATGGGTGCTGAAGGAATCAAAGTGAAAGTAGGCGGCCGTTTGGGTGGTGCAGAAATTGCCCGTAGCGAAGAAATCAAACAAGGTAGAACACCGTTGCATACCCTGCGTATGGATATTGATTACGCCAGTGTTTTCGCACTTACCGTTTATGGTAAAATCGGAATCAAAGTTTGGATCTGTAAAGGTGAAGTTTTGGGTAAACGTGATCTGAATCCTAATGTGATTGCCGGTGGCAAAAACGACGGAGCAGAACGCCCGGCAGGTGGATTCGATCGCAGGGATGATCGCCGTGGTGGAGACGATAGAAGAGGCGGTGGTGATCGCAGAGGTGGCGGCGGAGCCGGACGTGGTGGCGATAACCGTGGCGGCGGTGGAAGAAGATAATTCCGAAAAAAAAATGTTTAAGGGTTTAGCACAAACCATGCAAAAGCCCAACACTTTATAACTGTAATAACATGTTACAACCGAAAAGAAGCAAACACAGGAAAACCCAGAAAGGAAGGATGAAAGGAAACACCAAACGTGGTGCTACGCTTGCCTTCGGAACTTTTGGCTTGAAAGCCCTGGATAGTGTTTGGTTAACAAATCGTCAGATTGAAAGTGCGCGTCAGGCCATGACTCGTCATATGAAACGTGAAGGAAATGTATGGATCAGGATTTTCCCCGATAAGCCGATTACCGCTAAACCTGCAGAGGTAAGGATGGGTAAAGGTAAGGGTAACCCTGAAGGATGGGCAGCTATCGTACAACCGGGCAGGATCCTTTTTGAAGCAGATGGAGTTCCGGTACAGGTAGCTAAAGAAGCATTCGAACTGGCTGCGCAAAAATTACCGATCATGACCAAATTCGTAATCAGTCACGATTATCAACAGCCATAAGATTAAAGTTGGCCTAACCCTCACAGGGTAAAGCCCATAAAAAAATAATGAACATTTCAAATTAATAACAATGGCAAAAAAAGCTGATTTCGTACAAAGCCTGAATGGATTAAGTGAAGCGGATCTTACAGCAAAGATCAAGGAAGATGAGATGCGCTACAAGAAGCTGAGCTTCACGCATGCCTTATCGCCACTCGATAACCCACAAAGCATCCGTTCTTTGCGCAGGGATATCGCTCGCTTGAAAACACAATTAAGGAAAATTCAAATTGGAGCTTAATCCAATAAAATAAAAAAGATGGAAGCAACAAACACAGTGGAAAGAAATTTAAGGAAAACCAGGGTTGGGGTAGTGTCTAGTAATAAAATGGACAAAACCATCACCGTGAAAGTAGAAAGGAAGATCAAACATCCGCTCTATGGAAAGTTCCTTAAGAAAACAACCAGTTTTCATGCTCATGATGAAAAGAATGAGTGCAGCATCGGGGATACCGTGAAAATCATGGAAAGCCGCCCCTTGAGCAAAACAAAGCGCTGGAGGCTTGTGGAAGTGGTAGAAAAAGTGAAATAACGCTTAGGGGTATACGATATTGGCCTTGTGCTAATATCGAAATCAAATTGACAAATGCCGGGAAACCGGAGTAAAAGATAAATAAAATGATACAGCAAGAGAGCAGATTAAACGTAGCCGATAACAGTGGTGCCAAAGAGGTTTTGTGTATCCGTGTGCTGGGAAACAGCGGACAGGATTATGCGAAGATCGGCGACAAAATCGTGGTTACCGTTAAGGATGCCATGCCTGCAGGCGGAATCAAAAAAGGTACCGTAAGCAAAGCAGTAATTGTTCGTACGGTAAACAAACTGCGCCGCAAGGATGGTTCATACATCCGCTTCGACGACAACGCCGTGGTTTTGCTTAACAACGCCGACGAACCAAGAGGTACCCGTATTTTCGGGCCCGTTGCCCGCGAATTGAGGGATAAGGGTTATATGAAAATCATTTCCCTGGCTCCTGAAGTTTTGTAAGATTCCATCAGGGAACTAAACGATAACATTGACCAAGCTGTTCATACAGCAAAAATAAAATAAGATGAATACAAGATTTAAACCAAAGTTCAACATCAAGAAAGGCGACGCTGTGGTAGTGATTACAGGCGAAGATAAAGACCTTAAGAAGCCACGTATTGTGTTGGAAGTGATCTTAGATAAAAGCCGCGTATTGGTTGAGGGGGTTAACATCGTAACCAAACATACCAAACCAACGGCCCAGAATACCAAAGGAGGTATCGTTAAAATTGAAGCCCCGATCGCCATCAGCAATGTGATGCTTTGGGATGCTAAAAGTGGCGGTCCAACCAAGGTAAAAAGAACCAGGGAAAACGGAAAATTAATCAGAATCGCAAAAAAATCAGGGGAGGTAATCAAATAATGAGCACAACAACAAACAACCCGAGATTAGCAGTTAAGTACAAATCTGATGTTGTACCTGCTTTAATGAAAAAATTCAGTTATAAAACGGTAATGCAGGCTCCACGCCTCACCAAGATTTGTTTGAACCGTGGTGTGAACGGTGCCGTAACCGATAAGAAGCTGATTGATGTAGCCATTGATGAACTGAGCAATATCACCGGCCAGAAAGCAGTAGCTACCATGTCGAAAAAGGATATTTCGAATTTTAAACTTCGTAAGAACATGCCGATCGGTGCGAGAGTTACCTTGCGCGGTGTGAAGATGTACGAGTTCCTCGACAGGCTGGTATCGGTTTCTCTGCCAAGGGTGCGCGATTTCAAAGGAATCAACGATAAGGCATTTGATGGCCGTGGTAACTATACTTTAGGGGTAACCGAACAAATCATTTTCCCTGAAATAGATATCGATAAGGTGAATAAGATTACCGGACTGGATATCACATTCGTTACAACAGCAAATACGAACGAAGAAGCATATGAGTTGTTGAAAGAACTCGGAATGCCATTCAAAAACATGAAAAAATCTGAAAATTAATTTATGGCAAAAAAATCAATCGTAGCCAGGCAGGCTAAAAGGGAAAAAATGGTTGCCCGTTATGCAGCTAAAAGAGCAGTTTTGAAAGCGGAAGGAAATTATGCCGCATTAGACCTGTTACCTAAAAATGCATCTCCTGTTCGTTTGAAAAACAGGTGCCAGCTTACCGGCCGTCCGAGAGGTTATATGCGTCATTTCGGTTTAAGCCGTTTGATGTTCAGGGATATGGCTCTGGCCGGAAAAATTCCAGGTGTAACTAAAGCGAGTTGGTAAAACCTTCGGAAATCTAAACACTTAATCCCGAACCTAACATTTTTGGAAAAAGTGGAAAGAAGAGGATATCGCATTGTAATAAAATTATTAAATCAATTAACAGAACATAACAATGGTTACTGATCCAATTGCAGATTATCTAACAAGAATTCGTAATGCACAAATGGCCAATCATAGGATTGTTGAGATTCCTGGCAGCAATTTAAAAAAACGTATTACCGAAATCTTGTATGAAAAAGGATATATCCTTAAATACAAATTTGAGGACGACAATAAACAAGGCGTTATCAAAATCGCCCTGAAATACGATGCTGCTACCAAGTTGCCCGTAATTCAGAGTCTGGAAAGGATCAGCCGCCCGGGTTTGCGTACCTATGCAAAACCAGAAGAGTTTCGCCGCATCCGCAATGGCCTGGGCATCGCTATCGTTTCAACCTCCAAAGGGGTGATGACTGATAAAGAAGCCAAAGCACAGAATGTAGGCGGAGAAGTACTTTGCAGTATATTCTAAATCTAAGGGATGAAATCCGGAAACATTTCATCCTTCCTAAACGGTTGAATTAAGCTTTCTATACCTAGCTGAACATAACCAAAAGTTTCCGGTATTTTTTAATCAATATAATTTAAACACATGAGTCGTATAGGAAAAAAACCGGTAGATATGCCAACTGGTGTATCCATAACCGTTGGAGCAGATAATGTAGTTTCTGTTAAAGGTCCTAAAGGGGAACTGAAGCAAGCTATTGATCGCGATATCACGGTTGAAATTAAAGACAATACAGTAGTGTTTGGCCGTCCAACAGATCAGATCCGTCATCGTGCCATGCATGGCTTATACCGTTCTTTGATCAGCAATATGGTTAAAGGCGTAACCGAAGGGTTTAAGAAAGAACTTGAACTGGTGGGTGTGGGTTATAAAGCTGCCAACACAGGAAATATCCTCGATCTTTCTTTAGGTTATTCGCACAACATCCTTTTTGAAATTCCGAAAGAATTGAAAATTAGTACGGCTCAGGAAAAAGGTAAGAACCCGGTAATCACACTGGAAAGTAACGATAAGCAATTACTCGGACAGGTTTGTGCTAAAATCCGCAGCCTGCGTAAGCCTGAACCATACAAAGGCAAAGGGGTTAAGTTTGTGGGTGAAGTATTGAGAAGGAAAGCAGGTAAGTCGGCTGGTAAATAATCACTGAGCCTCAAAAGGATCAGGGTTGTACAGCATTAAATATTTCAACATTTCTCCGGCAGTATCGGAGAGCTAAATAAAAGAACATGAATAACAAATCAAGCGCCAGACAAAAAATCAGGTACCGTATCCGCAAAAAAGTTAGCGGCTCAGCATCATTGCCACGCCTGGCTGTTTTCAGGAGCAACAGTGATATCTATGCACAACTGATTGATGATAACAATGGCGTAACTATTGCTGCGGCATCATCACGTCAGAAAGATATCAATGCGCAAAAAGCTCCGAAAATCGACAAAAGTAAAATGGTTGGCGAAGCGATTGCCCGCAAAGCCACTGAATTGGGTGTAAAGAAAGTGGTATTCGACAGGAGTGGTTATGTTTATCATGGCCGTGTTAAAGCTGTTGCCGATGGTGCAAGGGAAGGTGGTTTGGATTTCTAAAATACCTTTCGTTTAGGGGTAAGCGTGAGTTGTGAATAACAAACAAATATTAACTATCAAATAGCGTACATGTCAAACGTAATTTTAAATAAGATGAAAGCCGGCGACCTCGAGTTGAAGGAAAAAGTGGTAGCCATCAACCGTGTGGTTAAAACTACCAAGGGCGGCCGTGCCTTCAGTTTCTCTGCACTCGTAGTGGTTGGAAATGAAGCTGGTGTTGTTGGTCATGGCCTTGGTAAGGCAAAAGAAGTGCAGGAAGCAATAACTAAAGGAATTGAAGATGCCAAGAAAAACCTGATTAAAGTTCCGGTTATGCATGGTACTATTCCTCACGATCAGTTAACCAAAGAAGGTGCAGCTAAAGTGCTGATCAAACCAGCCGCTCATGGTACTGGTGTAATTGCCGGAGGCAGCATGCGTGCGGTACTTGAATCTGCAGGTATCACCGACGTGTTGGCAAAAAATTTAGGCTCTGCCAATCCGCATAATGTGGTGAAAGCAACCATCAAGGCTTTGGCCAGCTTACGTGAACCGATTGCAGTTTCTAAAACACGTAACATCTCTTTGAAGAAAGTATTTAACGGATAATCGTCGGTTTAGAAACAAGTATACCTCATAAGGGCATTACATCTTTCAGAACGACAAATGCATACGAAAATGAAAAAAATAAAAGTAACACAGGTAAAAAGCGTAATCGACAGGTCGGAACGCCAGAAGAGAACCATGGTAGCGCTCGGTTTGAAAAAATTGAATGCAACTGTTGAGGTGGAAGCTACCCCTCAAATCCTTGGCATGGTAACCAAAGTTCAACACCTGGTAAAAGTGGAAGAACTGGCTTAATGCCTTTATCAGTCAGCCAAAGCCGATTGATTAAATCATCATATTCATCAGCGAGGGGCGATTCCCCGTAAGTTAAAAATCAATACACATGCAGTTACATACTCTCCGCCCTGCAAAAGGAGCAACTCACAAAGAAAAACGTATCGGACGTGGTGAAGCCAGCGGTAAAGGCGGTACATCTACTAAAGGTAATAAAGGTGGGCAAAGCCGCGCCGGTTACAAAAGCAAGAAAGCCCATGAAGGTGGTCAGATGCCTATTCAGCGCCGTATCCCTAAGCGCGGGTTTACCAATATCAACCGCGTTGAATATAAGGTGATCAACCTGGGACAAATAGATCATT
Organism: Sphingobacteriales bacterium; assembly: GCA_026391525.1. Classification (GTDB taxonomy): domain Bacteria; phylum Bacteroidota; class Bacteroidia; order Chitinophagales; family Chitinophagaceae; genus Ferruginibacter. Next base: position 7,012 of record JAPLEF010000046.1, on the reverse strand, counting down.
ACGCAGAAAAATATGGTATCACCGAGTTCAATTTACAGAACCTGTATATCAATGGCCTGATTTCACAAACTGATAGTATCAAGATACTCGGTAACGGAGAAATCAAGGGTAGTTTCACATTCAAGGTACACGCTATCAGCGAAAAAGCGAATGCCGCAATCGTTGCTGCCGGAGGTACCGTAGAAATAGTGAAATAATTCCCCGATATTTGCATCGCCTGCGAAACAGGCGGGCAATGTTAAGGCCCTACTTTTAGCGAAACCAAATAAATTGAATCAATTCTGTGAAGAAGTTCATAACAACACTTAAGAATATTTGGAGCATAGAAGAACTACGCAAGAAAATCATTTTCACCATCTTGCTGCTGTTTATCTATCGGCTCGGTTCCTTTATCGTATTGCCCGGTATCGATCCCAATAAACTCAGCAATCTTAGCAACAGTTCGCAGGGTGGTATGTTAGGCTTACTTGACGCTTTCGTTGGTGGAGCTTTCTCAAAGGCATCCATTTTTGCATTGGGTATCATGCCTTATATCTCTGCCTCCATCTTCATGCAGTTGATGACGATTTTGGTTCCTCAAATGGCTAAAATCCAGAAGGAAGGCGAAAGTGGCCGTAAGAAAATCAATTCCTGGACAAGATACCTCACCGTTATTGTTACTGCATTTCAAGCGGCTGCTTACATCGGTTACCTGAAAAGTCCGGGTAATGCTGAAGCACTGATTCCTGCTTATGGAAACTTTTTCTGGGTTTCTACTGTGGTGATCCTCACCGTGGGTACTTTATTTGTAATGTGGCTTGGCGAAAAGATAACCGATAAAGGCTTAGGAAATGGAACTTCCATGATTATCATGATCGGAATTCTGGCTCGTCTGCCACAAGCTTTCGGTCAGGAATGGTCAACCCGTATCGCACAACGCGGTGCCGGTGGATTGTTGATCATGCTGGTAGAAATTGTATTCCTCATTGCCATCATCATGGGTTTGATCATGCTGGTGCAGGGTACTCGTCGCGTTCCGGTTAGTTATGCAAAACAAATAGTTGGCAATCGCCAAATGGATGGCGCCCGCAATTTCCTTCCCCTTAAAGTAAATGCAGCCGGTGTAATGCCGATCATCTTCGCACAAGCTATTTTGTTCCTTCCTACAATTTTCACCGGGTTTACCGGAGAAGGTTGGGCTAAATATTTTACAGATCATACGAATATCATTTACATGATCGTGTATTCTGTTTGTGTGATCGCTTTCACCTTCCTTTATACCGCTTTGATATTTAACCCGAAGCAGATGGCAGATGAATTGAAACGCAATAACGGTTTCATCCCCGGTGTTAAACCCGGTCAGCCAACTGCTGATTATATTGGTACTATCATGGACAGGATCACATTACCTGGAGCTGTTTTGCTGGCATTGGTAGGAATCCTTCCGGGTATTTTTGAATTGATTTTCGGTATGTCGCAAAGTTTTTCCACTTTCTTTGGAGGTACTTCTTTACTGATCATGGTAGGAGTTATTTTGGATACGCTTCAGCAAATTGAAACCCAATTGCTCATGCGCCAGTACGATGGTTTGATGAGCAGCGGAAGAGTGCAGGGCAGGCAACAGGCTGTAGCATCAGGTATGTAAAAAATATTGTTAACACATTTTGCAAACCCTGGCTAATTTTATGCCGGGGTTTGTTTTAACCGGATATTCTGATGATCAAATATAAAACAGCTGCCGAAATTGAAATCATGCGAGCCACCTGCTTACTCGTAAGCAAAGCTCATGCTACCATTGCGGCCATCCTGCGGCCGGGCATAACTACTTTAGAAGTAAACCATCTCGTAGAAACCTTCATCTTCGATAATGGCGGTGTGCCTTCATTCAAAGGCTACGGGGGATTTCCTGCAGCCACCTGCATTTCGATGAACGAAGCGGTAGTTCATGGTTTTCCCGGCGATCATGTGCTGAAAGAGGGCGATATCATTTCTTTGGATATCGGCATTTTTAAGAATGGCTTTCATGGAGATAGCGCATACACGTATGGGATAGGCGCTATCGATGATGAAGTGAAGCAACTGCTGCGTGTCACCAAGGAGTCGCTTTATCTGGGTATAGAAAAAGCACGACAGGGCAACCGTATTGGCGATATCGCCAATGCCATCCAGGAACATACCGAAAAAAAACATGGCTATGGAGTAGTGCGCGAATTGGTTGGGCATGGCCTGGGGCGCGATCTGCATGAAGATCCACAAGTACCCAATTACGGAAAGAAGGGCTCGGGAGCCAAACTCAAAGCAGGAATGGTACTTGCCATCGAACCCATGATCAACATGGGGGTGAAAGAAGTAGTACATCTTAAAGATGGTTGGACGGTACTCACCAAAGACCGGAAACCTTCTGCCCATTTCGAACACGATGTACATATCACACAAGGGCCTCCCGATGTGTTGACCTCATTTACTGAAATTGAATTGGCTGAAAAAGCCAACCCTAACCTGAGCTGGAGCTATGATCCGCTGCCAATGCTGATCGGCGAAGTTGATAACGTATAAGTATAAACGAAAAATTGGTTGCCATTCATCATGGATAAAAGCATAGGAAAGAGGCGGCTGATTGTGATCGGAGGGGGTGCAGCCGGTTTCTTTTGTGCCGTTAATGCAGCAAGAATGGATCCACTTCTGGAAGTGATTATCCTTGAAAAATCCGGTAAGATCCTCAGTAAAGTGCGGATTAGCGGTGGAGGGCGTTGCAATGTCACCCATGCTTGTTTCAGTATAGCAGAAATGCTGAAGCATTATCCACGGGGATCGGCTTTTTTGAAAAAACCTTTTCATCAGTTTTTTACCACAGATACCATCAACTGGTTTTCCGGCAGGGGAGTGCCTTTAATAACAGAAGCGGATGGCCGCATGTTTCCGGAAAGTAATAGCTCAGCTTCCATTATCGATTGTCTGCTAAAAGAAGCAAAAAAATATAATGTAGAAATAAGAATGAATGCCTCAGTTGAAAAAATTGAAGTAAATGATCTTTCTACAAAGGGTTCAAATACTGGCACAAAGAAATTTGTAGTGTATATGGGCAACAAATCAACTTTAGCCGCTGATGCTGTACTGGTAGCCAGTGGGGGCTATCCTAATGCGGCTCAGTTCGCTTGGCTCTATTCAACTGGCCATGCGGTGGAAACGCCGGTGCCTTCTTTGTTTACCTTCAATTTTCCCGGCAACCCTATCACTAAATTGATGGGGGTTTCGGTTGGCAATGCTTTGGTGAAGATTGCAGGTACACGTTTACAACAAGAGGGACCCTTGCTGATCACCCATTGGGGTTTGAGCGGACCGGCAGCTCTAAAACTATCGGCATGGGCTGCACGCGAACTGGCCGCGAAAAAATACAACGCTGATATCGTGGTGAACTGGGTTCCTGGTGAACATGAACAATCGCTTTTGGAAAAATTCAAGCAATGGAGGTTTCAATTAGCCCCACAAAAACTGATCAACAGAAATCCTTTAGGGTTACCCGCCAGGTTGTGGGAATTTTTCATGCAACAGTCAGGCATACCCGAAACCACAAGATGGGCGGATCTTCCGGCAAAGGAACAGAACATTTTCATTCGTCAACTTTGTCAGAGCAGTTTCGCTATGAAAGGCAAAACCACTTTTAAGGAAGAGTTTGTTACAGCAGGAGGTATCCTTCTCAGCAGTATCGATCCCAGCCGGATGGAAAGTAAACTTTTACCAGGACTTTTTTTTGCAGGTGAAGTGATGGATGTGGATGGAGTTACGGGCGGTTTTAATTTCCAGCATGCATGGACGTCGGGATGGGTAGCAGCGAATGCCATTACAACCATAGCACACGATTGATCATTTTAACGGTTTTGTAGATAACCCTCAGGCTAAAATGGCTTAACTTTCCGGCCGGAATGAAAATCATCGATAAATACATCCTTTCAAAGTTCCTCACTACTTTTTTCTTTTGTCTGATCCTTTTCACAGCAATTGTTGTAGTAGTGGATATCAGTGAAAAAGCCGATGATTTTGCTAAATCCAAACTTTCTTTCTGGCAAATCACTACAGATTATTATTTCGGCTTTATTCCACGCATAGACGCAATGCTGTTTCCCCTTTTCGTTTTTATCTCTGTGATTTTCTTTACCTCAAAAATGGCGGGAAGGTCTGAAATCATCGCTATCCTTAGCAGTGGTGTGAGTCTCAAAAGATTTTTACTGCCTTATCTGATTGGCGCATTCATTTTAACAGGCTTGTTGTGGGGCGGGTACCAATATCTGGTGCCCAGGGCTAACCGGAAATGGGACGATTTTCAAAAGCATTATGTGAATGTAGGCCGAACCCCTACTCCTGATAATTCATCATATAAGCAAAATCTCTATTTCCGGATAGATGCCAATACTTATGCAGGGATAAAAGGATATGACACTATTTCCAAAACCGGATCCAATATCGCCATACAACGTTTTGCCAACAATCAGATGCAATATAACCTTCGAGCGCTGAGTTTCAAATGGGATACGGTCAAGAAAAATTGGATACTCAATAACGTCATCGAAAGGGATATCCACCCCATCAATGAAACGGTGAAATTTTCGCAGGCCAAGATGATGAATTACAGTTTTAAACCCATCGACCTGCGCAAAGATGAATATTTGAAAGATCAGATGACCACCCCCGACCTTGAAGCATTCATCAAGCTTGAAAAAATGCGTGGCTCTGAAATGCTGAGCACCCTGCAGGTAGAACGATACAACCGTGATGCCATTCCGGTATCGGTGATCATCCTCACTATTATCGGTGCTGTACTTGCATCCCGTAAAGTTAGAGGTGGCAGCGGCTTTCACCTTGCTTTAGGTATCTTGATCAGTGTAACCTATATCTTGTTTAGCCGCTTTTCGGTTGTTTTTGCAACGAAAGGAACTTTAACACCTTGGATTGCCGCCTGGTTGCCCAATTTCATCTTTGGGATATTAGCCATTTATCTCTATTACAGAGCCCCTAAATAAGAAAATCCAGATCAGGAAAAACTTTCTTCAAATTCTTTTGTCTGGCATTTTCCTGCTTCGTAATTTTAGGTGCCTAAGTTGTTCCCGTTCGGGCGAAGGTTGTAACTGAAATCATCCTTTTCTATTTTCACAGCTATATGGATAAATCCCGCACGGAATCAGGTTTTGGCTTCATTCAACTATTCAAAAAATTCGCAACAAAATGGGTATCATAAAAGAAAGGTTTAAGGAAAAAGCCGACACGAAAGCACTTGAAATCAAAGAACTCCTCAAAGAACACGGAGAAAAAAAAATCGGTGAAGTAAATCTCAGTCAGATTTTTCAGGGGATGCGCGGTATTACCGGTCTTGTTACTGAAACCTCACTATTGGATGCACAGGAAGGTATACGATTCAGGGGATATTCAATACCCGAATTAAGAGAGAAATTACCAAAAGTACCAGGTGGTACGGAACCACTTCCCGAAGGTTTATTTTACCTCATGCTGGTAGGTGAATTACCTACTGAAGATGATGTGCAACACTTGACCAGTGTTTGGCAACGTCGCAGCCATGTACCTAATCATGTTTTTGCCACCATCGAAGCGCTTCCTGTTAGTGCACATCCAATGACGCAATTTGTTGTTGCCATCATGGCATTGCAAACAGAAAGCCAGTTTGCAAAACGATATGCAGAAGGCCTGAGTAAGAAAGATTACTGGGAAGCTGTTTTTGATGACTCGATGGACCTGATCGCTCGTCTTCCCCGTGTTGCTGCGTATATCTATCGCCGTAAGTATAAGAATGGAGAACATATCCAACCCAATGGGCTGCTCGACTGGTCGGCCAATTTTGCACACATGATGGGTTATGAATCTGAGGCCTTCAAAGAACTGATGCGTTTATACATGGTGATTCATGCAGATCATGAGGGAGGAAATGTTTCTGCCCATACCACACATCTTGTTGGTTCTGCTTTAAGCGATCCCTATTTAAGCCTTGCTGCAGGTATGAACGGACTTGCCGGTCCATTACACGGACTAGCAAACCAGGAAGTGATCAAATGGATATTTGAATTAAGGGAACAGATCGGTTCAGATGCACCTACAAAACAACAAATTGAAGAATACGTTAAGAAAACCCTTAGTGAGGGAAAAGTGGTACCAGGTTATGGCCATGCCGTATTGAGAAAAACAGATCCACGCTTTACCGCACAAATGGAATTTGGTAAGAAGCATATGGCAGACGATCCGTTGGTTCAAACGGTTTGGAATATCTATGAAGCAGTACCACCGATCTTGCAATCTATCGCAAAAATTAAAAACCCATGGCCTAATGTAGATGCACATAGTGGCGCATTACTGGTTCATTACGGAATGGTGGAATATGAATTTTATACCGTACTTTTCGGCGTATCAAGGACTTTGGGTGTATTATCGAGTTTGTGTTGGGATCGGGCACTTGGCTTCCCGCTGGAACGACCTAAGTCAGTGAGTACTGAGCTCATCAAGCTCTGGCTGGAAGGTAAAGAAGAAATCTGGGGTGATTAATTCAGCACCAGCAATTTTATTATAAAGCCTCTGTTTTAATCGGAGGCTTTTTTTACAGCAAGGATTCTAAAAAAACGATTTATTCAACCATTTCTTAGTAATGCGATCAGTTTACTTGCAGTTGGAGAGAAAGTAAATAGGGCAAGCCTTCGATCTGCTGGAATGAAGTACAATCACTTCAACTTAACGAAATGACTTCCATATCAAAACAAAAAGTAACAATACCGTTACAATGATCATTATTGCAAAGGGCCTGTTCAATCTTTTGGGAAAATGATCTACACTAGATCCATTTACATAATACTTACTGGTGTAAATCCTTGGCCTCTTTCTCTTGTAGTAATGCATATGGGTATAATTTGCAAGCAAAATTACAGGGTGGGTATTTCCTTATCATGAATGAAATGTGAATGATGGGTTAATAGTAAGGTGATGAATTTCCAGATAATTAAAAATCAAACCAATGTGATTTATATAATATGCCAAT
>JAPLEF010000030.1 GCA_026391525.1 Sphingobacteriales bacterium | reverse complement strand
TGGTTAGTTTAAGAACCAACTTTCTGTTTGTTTATTTAATGCAAACTTCAATTGCTCAGTAAAAGAATAAGCATTAACGGACCTTTCCAGAAAGTTGTCAATGTAAGTGGATTTGTTAGCGCCGGTGAAAAGGTTATACAATTTCCAGAGATTGATATTTCCATCTTTATCCCGGCAGAAAGATTTATCACGGTAAAAGTCTTTCACAACAGTATTGATCTGGCTATCACCTAATTGTAGGGCTGGGATTTCATTTTGCAGTGGCTTTGGTAGATGCGGATACATTCTACATCTTCCGATTAAAGTGGCAAACTGCTTTTCAGTCAGATTGAAATCACTTAATATTCTCATAGCCTCGATATGATAGTTCGCATTATAATTATCAATTAAAGTCCTGATACAAGCTTTTAGTTGCCCAATCGTTGTTACTTTAATGTCATTCATATAGCCGTCTGTCCATACACATAGGTTAGTACAAACTTTATTCTGAAATCCAATGAATATCTTGAAATGTTCATCAGCTCCTTTTTTGCTATAAAGGTTGTCCATGTTCAAGGCCTTAACCCCTCCAATTGTAAGCGACAAGTTTGAACCGGCAATTTCATCATGAATAGATGGGACCTCAATAACAAAAGCCATTCGTTCGTAATACAAAGTCTTTTCATGGTCCTGCAACTGAGCTGCAGGCTTATCCTTTGCTTCAGGAATTCGTCCCTTTATTGGATGAGAAAGCCTGATGTTTGGCTGTAGGATTTTCTCTCCATGAAATACATCTGATAAAACATCATTTGTCGCTTGGATGAAATCCGCTTGTGAAATCAACGGTTCATTATCCTTAATAAATACCGGGATGATATGTTCTGATTTTATTTCATCGAGGCTGCTTTCAATGGTATTTGCTTCTATGAAAGCAGAATCCTTAGAAACAATATTTGTTTCGGTAATGTCAAGTATTTGCGTGTGTTCCATTTTCTGAGATTTTAAATGAATTAAGAATTGAGGAATCTGTACCGGGTGAAGAGAGCTCTTTTCGCCGGTTAGTGAAATGACTGAGATGTGTTTCCTGGTAGATTGGATGTTTATTAAATAAGGCAAGCAGCTTATCAACTGTATCACATATATGTATTTGTTGAAGTAGTTGTTCTTCTGATACAATTTCTAATGTTATGCCTTCCATAACACTCTGTGTTATGTCTTCTCCTTTCAAACACCATTCATTAATTTGTTTCCCTGTTTCAACTCCTATCCGAAACTCCGGAACATTAATGAATAAAGAAGTCCTGTCTTTGCTTACAACAGCGTTGTGTTTACTATCGATATCAAATACAATAGTGAATTCGTAATCCAACCCATCTCTTTGAACACCTTTCAGGCCAACTTTTTCGGGAACGATTTTACCGTTCTTTTCGTTCAATACATAATCCTGTTTTGATCGAATAGTGCCAATTATATGGCAAGGGCTTTGCAACATCGTTTGAACAAATGCATTGTGCCTGTGTGTAAGTTTGCCCCAATTGGTAAAGCTGTTTCCACTCATGCCGGAATGTATATCTAGTATTCCACCTGAGCCATCCCATTCATGCGAAACACTGTCGATGATCACAACTTCCATTTTGCTCTCTTCACATAGCTTAATAGCCTGTATGTATTTCTCAGGGCTAAATGGTGGAGCAATTGAAATAGTGTTATAATCACCCAGGTCAGAGTAAAGGTCTGCGGAATGATTCTCTGTATCGATCACTGCGATTTTACTCCAGTTACCGCATAAACCAAATGCGATCAGTAGTGCACCAATACTTTTCCCGGATCCGCTGGGACCCTGTAATGCTAATTTGATCTTAGCCTTTTTACGCGATGCTTTTTGTAAATACATAAAATTGGTTTGAATAGTTAGAAAATAAAGAAGGCAAGCATGACACTTGCCTTCTGATTGAAACACTGGCTGCTGTTAAGCCAAAACACTTGCTCTTTTCGGACCACTTAGTTCAGGCATTTCAACAGCATCCGCAGGACGGTATTCATACGTGTAGGAAAGAGTTTTGATCTCTCCTGTTTCCGGTACCGTGTAATCATAGGGATCACAGGGTACCCTTTCAATAGTACCTGGCATTTGAGTTCCAACTAATGATTTGGCAGTAGCTTCATCCATTGCAGCATACATAAAGCAGCGCTTTGTTGTAGCATAGAACCTACCAGAGTTCTGGCTTTGAACAAATGACACATCTCCCTCTAATTCAAGAGAAATGTAATTGTCGCCTTCATTTCCATGGCGAACATGATAGTTTTTTACTTTGACCATTTTTAATTGATTTAAAATGTGAATTAATTATCGGTCCTACCCGGGATTGGAACCGCAACATTGAGGGGGCGCGTGTGATTGAGGTAGGGGGATTACATATCCGATACTATACAGCATCAAATAATTTTCAAAAAGTTAATGGGAGGGGTTATTGCAAATAATTAATGAAGCGGGGGGATAGTTTTAGGAAGAAATATATAGTGGTTTTTCAAAGACGAATAAATCATTGTATATTTAGGCTAAACAAATTAATAACCGGGATGAGTTAATCAATAGAAATAATATAACACGTTTTGTTTTATTTCCATATTCACTGTAATCTGCGAAATTTCATGTAAGACTAATGGGAAGTAAAGCAAGACGCCTGCGTTACGTGGGCGTCTGCTTTCTCTTATAGTCTTAGGGCCCTTCGCAGAGCCTCAGTGATGTAAGTTGATGGCGGCGCCCATGTAAAGCTTAAAGACATGATAATTAGAAAATCATTTACACGTATTCTTTCTATTTTTTTATTGTTGACGAGCTTATCCGCAAAAGCTCAATTGCTTCCGAAATCAGAAACGAAATTTACGAAAGTCGAAATCTGGGAAACAGTTGAAGGGAATATTTTCGGAAAGTTGATTAGCCGACAGGACGGAGAAACTACAGTCAAGATATTCAGTAATACAAAAGAGGATGGAATTTATACTTACTGTTTTCTTGGAGGCCCTTATTTTGGTGGTGAGGGTGGAATGCTTGTTAAGAGTACTGAAAAAATCTATGGATCTGATGGTGCTTTGATATATAAAGCTACATGCAAGGATGCTCAAAATAGAATTGTTACTATGTTATTTCGATATAAGGACTCTTCTTTAATAGATGTTTCTTATCAACAAGAAGGTAGTTGCCTTTCTTTTACTAATTAGATATAGCTTTTTGCATATACACAAGCTGAATTATTTGACTCAGCATCGTAGCCTATTTTTTCTGATTCCAAATCTATTTCTTTCCTATATTTGTCAATATTTGACAAGTCAATAAACTATTACTGTGGCAAACCAATTTGGAATAAAAATTAAGGAGCTTCGGGAAGCAAATAACTTGCTTCAACGGCAGGTGGCTTCGCAATTAGAAATTGATACACCGATGCTGAGTAAAATTGAACGAGGGGAAAGAAAAGCAAAAAAAGAACAGGTTGTTCTTTTTGCTGATCTCTATAAAGTGAATAGGGATGAATTGCTTACCCTTTGGCTGGCGGACCAGCTTTATGATGTTGTAAAAGATGAAGACATGGCATTTAAGGCAATGGATGCTGCACAGGAATCATTAAAGTCACAAAAAAAACGTACCAAAAAATAATAACTGCATGAGTTTGAATACACAATCACTCCAACCAATAATCAACTTTCTCTGGACGGTTGCAGATGATGTTTTAGTTAACACCTATCAGAAAGGAAAGTACAAAGATGTTATCCTGCCGATGGTGGTGATACGCAGATTGGATTTACTCTTGGAACCAACCAAAGAACAGGTTTTAAAAACTTTTGGAGAATACAAAGAGAAACTGCAAAACCTTGACAGTTTGCTTACCAACAGTAAGCATGGCTCAGGTTTGGCGTTTTACAACACCTCACCTTTCACACTTAAAAAATTATTGCAAGACCCTAAAAACCTGCGTTCAAATTTTGAGAACTACCTCAATGGTTTTTCCGAAAATGTGCAGGACATTATCAAGCAATTCAAATTTAGAAATGAAATAGAAACACTGGATGAAGCAGACATATTGTTTTCACTCATTGAAAAATTCTGTTCGCCTAAAGTAGAACTGCATCCTGATAAATTACCACCGCTGGCAATGGGATATGTGTATGAAGATTTAGTTAGAAGGTTTAATGAAGAAAACAACGAAGAAGCCGGGGAACACTTTACGCCAAGAGAGATTATTGATTTAATGACCCACCTTGTTTTTCTTCCTGTAAAAGATAAAATACAGCAAGGCACTTATTTGGTTTACGACCCTTGCGTAGGTAGTGGAGGTATGCTCACTATTGCAAAAAACTTTATGCTCAATCCTGATGGATTGGTTAAAAGCAAAGCCACCGTTCATTTGTACGGACAGGAAAGCACCCCTTTTATTTACGCTACTTGCAAAAGTGATATGCTGATAAAAGGGGAAGACCCTAATAAAATTGCTTATGGCAGCACATTGAGTGCTTATGGTTTTGATAATGAGTTGAAGTTTGATTTCATGCTTACCAATCCGCCTTATGGTAAAACATGGGCCCCGGATAAAAAGGCATTGGGAGTTGGAGAGAAAGGAAAAATAATTGACAAGCGATTTAAGGTAGGCACAAGCCGTGTGAACGATGGCCAGTTGATGTTTGTATTGCACATGCTCAGTAAAATGAAAGATACAGAACTGGGCAGCCGTATTGCTTCTGTTCACAATGGTTCAGCATTGTTTACAGGCGATGCAGGGCAAGGGGAAAGTGAAATTAGAAAGCATATCATGGAAAAAGATTTGCTGGAAGCAATAGTTGCATTGCCAAATGATATGTTTTACAATACAGGCATTCCCACTTACATTTTTATTATCACCAACCGCAAGGCAGCACACCGCAAAGGCAAAGTGCAATTGATAAATGCGACCTCCGAAAAATTCTATTACAAAATGCGTAAACCATTAGGTAAAAAGAGAGTAGAATTTTCAATAGAACACATGCCGGTAATTGAAAAAATGTTCCTTGACTTTGAAGAAAACGAATACAGCAAAATATTTGACAATGCCGATTTTGGCTACTCTCAAATTACTGTAAACAGGCCAGAGAGAGATGAAAAAGGAAACATTGTATATGCAAGCAAAGGCAAGCCTAAAGCCGATAATAAATTAAAGGATAGTGAAAACATTCCTTTGAAAGAAGATATACAGGAGTTTTTTGAAAGAGAAGTTTTACCATTTGCTCCTGATGCCTGGTGGGATGATAAAGACACTAAAGTTGGTTATGAAATAAACTTTGCCAAATATTTTTACAAACATCAGTTACCAAGACCATTGACAGAAATTGCCAAAGACATCTTTGCCACTGAAGAAGAAACGGAAGGCTTATTAAAAGAAATTATTGAAAATTAAGATATGCAGATAAAAGAAATTTATATCCAGAATTTTAAAGGCTTTGAGAAAAAGAATTTTTCTTTTAATCCAAAGTTCAATGTTGCTATTGGCAACAATGCAACAGGTAAGTCAACCCTGCTGCACTCCATTCAGGTTGCTTTGGGTGGCTATCTGCAATGCCTTGACATACCAGCTTCAAGAAATTACAGAAGACAATTTAAGGATGGTGAATCATTTGTGAAGTGGAATGAATTGGAAAGAGGTTATTTAAAAAATCCTGATCAAACCCTTATTGCTACTACTGCAAAGTTCTCTCATGTTTCAAGTGATACTCCCTGGACAAGGATAATGCTTAAAAACAATACTACCAGCCATAACCAACGTAATGCAGGTGAATTAATGGCCGTTGTTGAGCAGTTATTAAGGCAAAAAACAAATGCTCAAATTCCTATGCCCATTGTTGCCAGTTTTGGAACTGAAAGAACGGTGGCACAATTGCGAAAAGGTAAGAAAGCACAAAGCCGCAGAACACAAAGAGAAAAAGCATTCTTAGCAGCCCTTTCCGAGAAGGTTGATTTTGATGGAGTAATAGAGTGGATGCACAACTACGATAAAGAGCTTGAATATAAAAAGGAATTTCCGGGAACCAAAAATGCAGTATTCAATGCCATCCACACTGCTATACCATATTTGAAACACGTTGAATACAACAGCTACTATCAGGAATTTGAAGCTGAAGTAATTATCGACCAGCATACAGTTGGAAAAACCCTTCATTCAAATATGAGTGATGGATTAAAAGCAATGCTGAATTTGGTTGCTGAATTAGCTTTCAGATGTGTAATTCTAAATGGCTATAAGGGAGAAAAAGCAGTTATAGAAACCGAAGGTGTGGTACTTATTGATGAATTGGATATGCACTTGCACCCCAATTGGCAAATGCATGTGGTGCAGGATTTAAGAAATGCTTTTCCAAGCCTGCAATTCATTGTTACATCGCATTCTCCTTTCATTGTGCAAAGCATTAAGAAAGAGGAATTAATTATTCTGGAAGAAGAATTGGATGTAGAAAGCGATCCATTTAGAAGAAGTATTGAAGAAATATCTTCAACTGAAATGGGCGTTAAGGAAGTGCCAAGAAGCAAAGCATTTTTAGAAATGGAAGAGGTTGCTGCAAAATATTACAATTTGATTGAACAAGGAAAGACAAGTGATAATGATGCAGAAGTAGCCGAATTAAGAAATCAATTAAATGAGTTAGAAGATAAGTTTAGTGAAGACCCTGCATTTGTTGCCTTATTAAAATCCGAAAGAAAATCTTCTAACCTATGAGACCAGTAAGAAAATGGGTACATACGGATGCAACCATTGTCCCGCCTATAAATGAATTTTATAATCCCTATCAAGATGCAAAGCCTGATTTGGAGAGGAACATAGACGGTTATTGCAGTTATTGTGAAAGACCTGCAACGGATGATGCCGTTCATGTGGAGCATATTCAACCTAAAGGTTTACCTCAATATGTTGCCATACAATACTCATGGTCAAATTTTCTTTTGGCATGTGCAAGGTGCAACGGTGCAGATAATAAAAGTAATAACGATGTTGTATTTGGAACCGTACACCTACCCAATTTAAATAATACAGCAATCAGTGTTTTTTATGGTGAAGGTGGATTCGTTCAGGTAAATACAGGATTACATAATCAAGAGTTGGCAAATGCTGAAGCATTAATCAATCTTGTTGGATTGGATAAAAGACCGGGCCATCTAAACCATTTGTCTAAAGACAAAAGGTGGGACAGGCGAAGGGAAGTTTGGGAAATAGCAAAGCGAAATTTAGACAAGTACGACCATCACTTAATAGATGAACACACCGTACTTGAACTGGCAAGGGGCTATGGCTTTTGGTCTGTATGGTATAGTGTATTTAGAAACGCAATTGATGTAAAACGATTATTAGTTTCAAATTTTAGAGGCACAGAACCCAACTGTTTTGATGCCAATTTTAACCCGATTAACAGAAACCCCGGTCATGCGACTGATACAGTTTAACCCACTATGATAGCAACCGCAACAGATAATAACAAAACCGCATGGCTTGGAGAGTTTCCCTCTCACTGGCAGGTGCTACGCATAAAAAACCTGTTTCAGGAAATGGACAGCCGCAGCGAAACAGGCAGTGAAGAATTGCTTTCTGTTTCTCACTACACCGGCATTACACTTAAACGGGAAAGTTTAGAAAACGAAGATGACCATTTGAGCAATGCCGAAAGTTTGGTGGGTTACAAATTGGTTGCAAAGCAGGATTTAGTAATCAATATCATGCTGGCTTGGAATGGCAGCCTTGGCATTTCTCCTTTTGATGGAATGACAAGCCCTGCTTATTGTGTGTATAGGATTAAAGGAAATAATAACCCTGAATACTTTGGCTACC
>JAPLEF010000167.1 GCA_026391525.1 Sphingobacteriales bacterium | reverse complement strand
GTTAATAATCAATCAATAATTTTTACCACTAAAACCCATCATATGAACAAAGTAAAACTAATCCTTGCCTTATTAACTACTGCTATTTTCCTCAACTCCTGCATCAGCAAAAAGCTCATGAAAGCCGAGCAGGATAAATACACTACCCTCCAAACCGAATACGCCACTTTACAAAGCCGCTTGAAAGCTTGTGATGACCAGCAGACTTTATCCGCCAATCAACTACAAGCAAAAGATGCAGAACTCGATGCCCTGCAAAAACAGATCAGCTTTTTGAAAGAGAACAATACCGTTGCCCTCAAGCAACTAGAGAACCTTTCGGTGATCAGTTCCTCGCAAGCAGAAAGCATCAAAAAATCGCTGGAAAATATCGGCGCTAAAGATGCTTATATCCAGGGACTTCAATCTGCATTGAATAAAAAAGATTCACTGAACCTTGCGTTGGTAACCAACCTCAAAGGCGCAATCGGCAACCTTGATGATAAGGACATCAATATCAAAGTAGATAAAGGCGTAGTGTATGTGGATATTTCCGACAAACTACTTTTCAAAAGCGGCAGTTACGATATTTCCGACCGTGCCAAAGAAGTGCTGGGTAAAGTGGCCCTCGTATTAAAAAACCAACCTGATATCGAATTCATGGTTGAAGGCCATACCGATAATATCCCTTACAAAGGAAATGGGGTTTTACTCGACAACTGGGATCTGAGTGTAAAGCGTGCCACTGCTGTGGTACGGGTTCTGAAAGACCAATACGGACTTAATCCTGCTAAGATGGCGGCAGCAGGGCGTAGCGAATATTTACCGGTGATGAGCAATGATACCCCCGAAGGCAGGGCTACCAACCGCCGCACGCGGATAGTCATTTTACCGCAACTCGACCAGTTCTTCCAACTGCTGGAAAAGAAATAATCAGTCAACTTTCTTTTAAAACAAAACCCGTACACAGTGTACGGGCTTTTTCATGTATGCTATTACGTTAGTTAAAAAATTCCCGGCTAATTCCGGCGTTCATTCTTAAAAATAATTTATTCACAAACGCGCATCGTCTCAGGCGTTCGGCTGCTGATTTGCATTTTGTTCACTTTGCCTATTGCATCAAAATAAACCACGATGATTCCATGCTGCATCTGGTAAGCTTCCCAGCCATTGTCCTTTGCTTTAGGCAATCCCAACCATTTGAACAGGCTGCCACGGTCGGCACCTAAAATAGGAAGCGTTAACTTTCCTTTGAAATCCATACTGATTTCAATGTAATCGCGATAGGTATAAAAATCAATCCCCTTATCTTTAAAAAACACACCGGCACATCCTGTAGCAGAAGGTTCATCAATGGAATTAGTATAACAAGGCAACTTGTTTTTAATTTCCTGATAAGGTGATTCGGGGTAAAGTTTGTTAACGCTGCCATCCAAAACATCCACCGTAAAAGCAGGGCAGAAAGGGGTGGATTTAAGCTGGGCTTTTGAAATCTGGACTGCAAGCACACAGGCCAATAATAAAATTGGTTTTTTCATTTTCATAGGTTTTTTGAGGGTTCGCTATGCAAATTAGTGCATGGCATTTGTAATTGCAAGGCACTACGTAGTAAAACATGTAAATAGTTTTGCACTCGTAAAACAACTTCGTTATTACACTAAGTAAGCCTACTGAAATAAGCGATTGATTTAAAATCTGGGAGCATCAACTACAACAAATCCCCGGGAGCAAGGCCGGTAATAAACCCCGTTAAAAAAGTAGTAAGGCCTTCTGCCGATCATGATGGTTTGAAATCCAGAAGGCAGAACTCTGATTCTCACCCCACTTGCAGGACGAACCACCTGGTAACCTCCGGCATACGGTGTATAGTAAAATCCATTAAGATAATAGTACCTGCTTCTGCCGTTGTTAATCAACACCGCATGTGCCGGGCGCCTGCTCACTGTCATGCCCCAAACAGGATATGGATGAGGAAGTGGAGGCAGGGAAACCACAACAGCATTGTGCCGGTAACGCTGAGCATTCGTTTGCTGTGAAATAAAGAATGATGTGCTGGTAAGGCTGATGATCAGCAAAAAAGAAGTGGCTATATTTTTCATGATAAAACTATTAAGTAAAAGATAGACTTTCAACTTGTAATTAAGTTTAACAGGCCCTCCTATCAATAACTAAGATTGATATAAAATTTCCTGAGCCAGTTGAAAGCTGTTGCAATGTGCATCTACTATGTTGCGGATATCTTTACTGTAACCCCCACCCATGGTAACCACACAAGGGATTTGTAATCGTTTGAGTAGCTTAAATAAATATTCATCCCTGTTACTGCATCCTTTTTCGGTAAGCTTCAATTTTCCGTAACGGTCTGTTGCAAGTACATCTACGCCAGCCTGATAAAATACAATACCAGGTTTTACCCGTTCCAGTAAAACGGGCAGCATGATATTCATCTGCTCTAAATAAGCATCATCTTCTATGCCATCGGGTAAAGCGATATCACAATCACTCTGCTCTTTATGAAAGGGATAATTATGCGCCCCATGCATGCTAAAAGTGAACACTTCATCTACTCCATTAAAAATTGCGGCCGTACCATTGCCCTGATGTACGTCCAAATCGATGATCATCACCTGATTCACCAAACCCTTATGCAATAGATAATTGGCCGCAACTGCCTGATCATTCAACAGACAAAACCCTTCTCCCCTGTCTCTGAACGCATGATGAGTTCCGCCTGCAACATTAAGCGCAACAGCTTCCTTTAAGGCAAACAAGGTGCAATCAATAGTGCCTTGCGTAATCACCAGTTCCCGGTAAGTAAGTGCAGGTGATTGCGGAAAACCAATGCGCCGCTGTGCTGCTGCAGATAAGGTTTGTTGATGCAACTGTTGCAGATAAACTTCATCGTGAGTCAGGAGTATGGTTTCATCAGTACAAACTTTAGGAGCAAAGAGTTGTTCTGCTTTGATAATACCCCGGTGTAGTAGCTGTGCCGGAATCAATTCATACTTCAGCATCGGAAAACGATGCCCTTCAGGAAGCTCGTGAGCATAACAGGGATCAAAAGCAATATGCATCATGTTATATTAATCCGGTAAAAATAAGTCAGGTAAATCATTCCTTTTTCATGAGTTCTTTAATTGCTGAATAATCTATTTTAATAAGGTAAATGTGCAGTATTATTAATAACATTACACTTTACATTAGCTGATTTTTTTTATCTTTCCATCCAATTCTTCAAGCTTATGAAATGGATCAGCATTGTTGTTAGCTTAATCCTGGCTTTACCAACCGTAAAAGCCCAAACCGCAGCACCGGTTGCATTCGATTACCGTCGCGATTTTAAAGCGATTGTAGAAAAAACGCAAGACAGGAGTTCTGAATGGTATTACCAAAAACTCCTCATCCGCTTCCTCAACAACGATTCTAGCCTTACCAGAGGAGAAACCCTGGCCCTGATGATCGGGTTTACAGAAAATCCGCACTACAAGCCATTAGACATCATGGAAAAAGAAACCGAAATTTTTGAGCTAAGTAAAGCTGCTGAATTTCAGGAAGTGATCAATAAATCGCGGGTGCTTTTTCAAACCGTTCCTTTGAGTATGCTTGCGCTTCGCGAAACATCTATCGCTTATTTCCGGCTTAGCAAAAAAGATAGCGGACAATATTTTGCAGCCCTGAACGACCGTATGATGGAAGCCATGATTTACAGTGGCAAAGGCAAAAAACCCGAAACCGCTTTTTTTTCATTAGGCCTTGCAGATGGTGAATATTTCATTCCCAATATCGGTTACGAAATTGAAAAGAAAGATACAGAATGGAGTAAAGCAGGCGACTTCATGGAAGTGATTGATGCGGTGAACGACCAGGCGGCAAAAACAAGATTTTATTTTGTGATCCAGCACGCCAAACTGAAAATTGATGACGACCGTGCCAATGAAATGAGCAACAAGAAAAAGAAAGCTACCAAGAAAAAATCTCCTAAGGATAAAAATGAAAAGCCTGTTGATGAAAAACCGCAACCAGGTCCTTAAATATTTTAGCGTATTACCACTCGATATAATAAATCATTTTCCATGGCCCTTTAATAGCATAGGTAGTGCTAAAATTTGTTATAGGTTCAGGCTTCGTCAATGTTAACCTAACCAGATTTGCTTCACTGCTGATTTTCAGTTGCTGAAATGGCGATGAATATAATTTTACTTCTCCCATCAATTTGGTATTTTCAAAAAAAGCGTGAGTGGTATTTTCGCTGTAAGATAATACCAGCGCATTTCCTATGCCATCCAGATTATCGTCAAACCATTCAAAATGCCGGTACACGGGATAGGTGTCTGCCGGATATCTTAAGTTAACATAAGAAGTAGTGAGGTCTACCGTAACTTTTCTTGGCCTTTTATGGTGTGGATTAGGTATTACTATTTCACCACAATCTGTTGCCGTATCTGCCGTAGCAATTCCTTCTTTATTCTTTGGCAATAATTCTGTGATTGCGCGCAGTTGCGTTTCATAAGTATACAACTGTTTACGATTTTCAAAACTATCACTTTGCAACTGAAGGAAGTAGGCGCCATCCGACCAGTTGATGCCGGAGAAATTTCCGTTCATAAGGATTCCCGATCCTAAAGCCACGCGAAAATCAGCAAAGGAATCTACTATTACCTGTTGCTGTTCCTGATAAACGATTTCTTTTACTTTAGCTTCTTTTAAAATACTGATGTTTAATTTGATTTTTTGAGCCTTAGTAATTCCTTTCTGAGCAAATGGATAATGCCCCTGATATATCATAGGTTGTGCCCAGCCATTGAAAGACAAGGCTGAAAAAAACAGATAACAAATGAGTTTACTTCTAAAGCGTACCGCTACATTCATGACTGCAAAAATAATCATCGCAATCAAACTTTATATAAAAAAGCACGGGAAGTAATTACCTGCGGGGCTTAATGATACCTCTGCTACTTTACATCAACCACCCTTGATACGACGCGATTCGCTTTCCAAACCGGTTTTACGTTCACGGGAATTCTTAATCTGATTACTACCGAAACGGTAACTGAAGCTTACCCGGAAAGTACGGCT
Source organism: Sphingobacteriales bacterium (assembly GCA_026391525.1). Classification (GTDB taxonomy): domain Bacteria; phylum Bacteroidota; class Bacteroidia; order Chitinophagales; family Chitinophagaceae; genus Ferruginibacter. The sequence goes on along the minus strand of JAPLEF010000167.1, from coordinate 4,108 downwards.
TTCCCAGTTGCCACCTCCATCAATATATAATCCTCCGAAATTATTTACCGCACTCCAGGGCGCTGTGAAGAAAAGATCTGTTGCAGAAATCTTAATGGTAGCCTTCTTCTGAAACAATAATTTTTGTATACCGATATCTACAGCACCCTGTGATTTTGTTCGCCAGGTTCCGCCCCAAACACTTGGCCCATTGAACCAACCACTGATTTCGGCAGTGTAATCTTTTCCCAATGTAAAACTATGCTGCATATAAGCGCCATAAGAAGGCACATCACGATCAACCACATTATCACCAATCTTTCCGTCGAACATCTGATAGTTGTACCAGATATTCACATATCCGTTCCACCATTTTTTTATCGGCAACGGCGATCCGATATTGAAACTGATGATCTGTTGTTGCGCCAGGTTTTTTTGTTGTACAAAAGTGGCATTATTGATAGTGTCTGTTGCTTCGGTTGCATAGTCTTTTACATAACTGTATCCAACCGTAGTATTTAAGAAGCCCATGAAAGTATGGGTAAGCTCAACATTATCAGTGTACTGAGGTTTCAAAAACGCATTACCCTTTTGGTAGGTAAGCTCATCGAGTTTATTTTCAAAGGGATTCAGGTCTTGATAAGTTGGCCGGTCGATACGGCGGCTATAGGTTAAACTAAGTGTATGTTTTGGGTTGATGTTAAAAGCAATGGCTGCGCTGGGGAACAGATCGAGATAGTTTCTTTTCACCCGGTTATCCGATTGAAAAATACTGTCGGCTCGGGTAAGTTTTCCTTCACTATTGGTTTGCTCCATCCGTAAACCCGCCTGTAAACTCCATTTGGTATTCAGTTGTTGCTGATAATTGATATAGGCTGCATTTACATTTTCCTTATAATCAAAACTATTACTCCGGTCTAATACTTTAATGGGAACACCAGTTGCATCATCATTGAAAAAATCGAATGTATTCCGTGTATTTACGAATGATGTTTTAGCTCCATAACCTAACTTTCCTTTTCCCAATCTTTGTTCGATATCCAGTTTGGCAGTATAGATGTCGATATCCGTTGGCGTAAAATTCCGGTTTACGATAGAATAAAGCAGTGAAGAGTCTTTAGCATAATAGTAATTGGGTTGGTAACTTTGTCCATCCCCTCGAAATAATCCATAATCTACATCGAAGTTGATTTCAGTTCCGCTGGTGTCTGCATACCTGTAATTCAAGTTGAAATTCGCATTGGTACGCTTTCCGGGAACTGTATTATAAGCATACAGTCGCTTCACAAATTCTTTGGTGGGATCATAATAAATATCGGTAGTGCCGCTGCTGTTCCACACGTTATCACTTTGGTTAATTGTAGCCAGCACACCCAATGTATTCTTGGTATTCAGAAAAAAATCGGTTCCTGCTTTTACATTAAAACTTTTATCATCAGAATACATTTTTGTTTTTTGATCATAAATTGAATCTTTCTGAACCCTGTAGAAATATAAACTATTGTGATTGTACCCGATACTTCCTCCTGCATTTCCAAATACATTTATTTTTTTATCGCGATAATTAAGATTGACCGAACCATTACCTTTTGGTGTAATGCCTTGAATGAAACCCAGGTTCACGGTTCCGTTTGTACCGTATTTCTTATTCTTTTTTAACCGGATGTTGATGATACCTGCATTACCACTGGCATCGTATTTTGCACTGGGGTTGCTGATCATTTCAATCGCTTCAATATCATTGCTGTTGATGCTCCGCAGATAGGCAGCTAAATCTTTGGTATCCAACTGAGTCATCTTGCCATCGATATATATACGCACACCTGTTTTCCCTTTCATCGAAATATTGTCATTATTGTCTACCTGAACTCCCGGGCTTTTCTGCAAGAGTTCCAAAGCATTGCTTCCGGTTGCGTTGATGCTGGCTTCCACATTAAAAACAGTACGATCGGCTTTAACTTCTATCAATGGCTTTTTAGATACAACAGTCACACCCTGTAAATTTCCTGCCGCCTGCTTCAATACGATCGGATCGATATTCACAACAGAGCCATTAATAATATTGAAAACAGATGAATAGGCTTTCTCATAACCCACTAGTGTATAGGAAACCAGATAAGCGCCATCGGTGGGTACCGAGATTTCAAAACGTCCTTTTAAGTCGGTTATATCTGCTTTTACTAAACTGCTATCTGTTGATTTTAAAAGGGAAATAGTTACTGATGCTGCAGGGATATTGCGGGAATCGGAAACAATCCCATTCACACTGCCCTGAGCCGATACCCGGAGCGAACTGCAGGTTACGATGAAAATGATAAGAATGGAAAACTTACGCATGAGTAATGTTTGAATATATACGCAAGCTATGGCCAAAAGTTACAGTGCAGTATTAAAAATGGATAAGCTTTACAATTTCACCGATGAGTGGAAAAGTTACTTAGCCAAAAGGCCGGAAGCAGACAGGTAATACCAATGTGATTTATATAATATGCCAATATTTTATAAATCTTATATGCCGATGGTATCAAACAAATAGTACAATGAGGCGATAGCCGATATTGGACTATATTGTTTTTCCAATCGGTATAAGTTGAAAGTGCATCATTACAAGTGCTTATACCAAAAAAAAGGCCCGCAACTAGCGGGCCAAACATATTGTTTAGAGGAAAACTACTTTCCTTTACGGTTATTGAATAACGTATAAAACAAACTGATTTGAATATTGCTATTTTTGAAATCAGGATTTTGTCCCTGTGAAGCATCAAAATCGCCTACTTTAGAAATACCTGCTGTGTAACGCGCTCCAATACCCAGACCCATTTTAAAATGATACCCTAGTCCTCCTGCAATAGAAAGATCCATATTTTTGGCAAAATCTTCCGTTGTTTGGCCAGGTATATCATCTCCCACTTTAAAACCGAACTGTGGGCCAGCTTCCAGATAAAATCCCTGAACAAACCTGTATTTCAACATTACCGGAACATTGATATAAGTGAGCTTGTAATCTTCAGTCTGGTTGCCAACACCAATTTTCGCACCTGCAGTAGACAAAAGAACTTCTGGTTGAATGGCCACGTTATTGCCAATAAAAAAACTGATGAAGCCACCAACATGATAGCCAATTAGAGATTCTTTTTCAACAGTAGAAAAATCGCCCCCTGTAAAATTACTGATGTTTACTCCAGCCTTTGCGCCTAATTCGAAATGCTGTGCGTTGGTTTGCATCGCTGCAAGTAGGAATAGAGAAAAGATAATTTTTTTCATAATAATGTGTTTTTTTTGCAAATATAAACCATTTTTCTATGGTTTTAAAATAAAATGTAACTTCTTTTAAAGCATAATCCCAAATGTCAAGAAAAAGTTTCTGTAATCTTCCGGCAACATGCCAAACAAATAGTACAATGAGGCGATAGCCGATATTGGACTATATTGTTTGTCCAATCGGTATAAGAGGCAGTTGCCTGACTATCTTTTTCATGGCCGCAAATTGCAACCAGCCCATGTAAAAGCCCCACTCAATTGGGAAATGCATTTACGCAAGAAGGAAACAAAAAATCTAATTATTGAAACGTAAAATCGTACCCCTCGTTCCACAAGCCCAACCATGATTGGCATCTGTAAAGTGGATCTCAATTATACGATCGTTGCCAAGGGATACAACCACTTGCCAGGTTAAACCGCCATCGGTGGTTTTATAGATTCTATTTCCTGCGTTGACATAACCAGTATTGTCATTTACAAAATGCAGGTCTGGAATAGCCCCCTCTGCTCCAGGCGGCAGTTGTGCCACTTTTAAGAAATCAGTGCCGCCATTGACGGATTTGTATATCCTGCCTCTGTTCGCCATATAAACTATTGAGCTACTGCTGCCAAAAACTGTAGTAAAAGAGAAGCCATTAAATGTATTGGGAGGCACATTGCACATTTGCCAGTTACTAATATTGCCATTTGTTTTTATGATCCTAGATTCACTTGCAATCCAACCCGTATTATTATCAATAAAATGAATCCAAGGTCTCTCCCCAATTCCCAAAGATGTTGGATAACTTATCACAACCTGTTGCCAATTCAGCCCTGAGTCTATAGTTTGATAAAGTTTTGAATAACCTGCAACCATTCCTTCCTGATT
>JAPLEF010000009.1 GCA_026391525.1 Sphingobacteriales bacterium | reverse complement strand
TCAACTCAAAGCTTGTATCATCTTCGAATATTAAACCATCGCCACTCTTACTGCCGCCTTTCAACCAGGAAAAAGAATACATAGAAATTTTATCATGAACTTCATTCTTTCCAATCCATTTATGGATGGCTCCTGTAAGTGCAGGTTGATAATTAAAAGGAATCCTTTTTTTTGTTTTTATTTTAATGTGTAGCCTCATATATAAATATTATAAATCAAAAGATTCTAGATAAACAATTAAAATTGTTCTTTTTAGTTAAGTACCCCTAAAGTTAAGCCCCCGCAACATCCTTATCAAATTTCTTAACAATTAATTTACTGTAATATTTCATTTTTATTTTCGGGAAATTTATTCACCGTCCAAAGAGTCGACAATTGAATTAATATACCTCGTTTAGGGTATTTTTTGTAGTGAAGGAAGTAATATCTTTAACGGTTTTGATTTAGTTATTTCAATCTTCGAGCCGCATAAATTTCAAAACCTCATTTTACCTCAGATTGTTTAGTTTTACAAACTAGAAAAGCTATCATGGGCAACCCCAATCTCAATTCAAATAAAGAGGTCTTGCAATCTGCCGACAAGGAGTTTGAAAACAATATCAGGCCGGCACTGATTCAGGAATTCAGCGGACAAGGCCAGGTGATCGACAATATCTCCATTTTCATTAAAGCATCCAAACAAAGGGGAGAAGCCCTCGATCATATTTTATTTCATGGTCCGCCGGGATTGGGAAAAACCACTTTGTCGCGGATCGTTGCCAATGAACTCGGCGTTAATATCAAAGAAACATCCGGTCCGGTTATTGAAAAGCCGGGTGATCTGGCCGGATTGCTCACCAATCTGGGGCCAAATGATGTTTTGTTCATTGATGAAATCCACCGCTTGAGCACGGTTGTAGAGGAATACCTGTATGCAGCGATGGAAGATTACCGTATTGATATCATGATCGATAGCGGCCCAAGCGCCAGAAGTGTTCAATTGACCCTGAACCCTTTTACACTCATCGGTGCCACCACCAGGAGCGGTTTGCTTACGTCACCTTTACTGTCGAGGTTTGGTATAAAATCAAGACTCGAATATTACGACAAAGAAACGCTCCGGAAAATCTTGTTGAGAAGTGCAACCATCTTAAATACCAAAATCACCGGTGATGCCGCTGCCGAAATTGCCGGCAGAAGCCGCGGTACGCCTCGTATCGCAAACGGTTTGCTGCGCAGGGTGCGAGATTTTGCCCAGGTAATCGGGAATGGTGTTATCGATATGGCTATCACCGAACATGCACTCAAAGCCCTGAATGTAGATGAATACGGCCTCGATGAAATGGATAACCGCATTCTGGAAGCCATCATCAGTAAATTCAAAGGCGGCCCGGTTGGGCTTACCACCATTGCCACTGCCGTTGGTGAAGAACCCGGAACGCTGGAAGAAGTGTATGAACCTTTTCTCATTCAGGAAGGTTTCATCATGCGTACGCCCAGAGGAAGGGAAGCCACCGAAAAAGCCTACCGCCACTTAGGAAAAGTGCCGCACAAAGGCGGCACTCCGGATTTATTCGGTGGATAGAATCCTTTTTATTCGGTAACAACCAGCCGGAAACCGTTTCCGTGGATGTTTACTATCTCTAATTTGCTGTCTTCTTTCAGGTATTTCCTCAATTTGGCGATATATACATCCATGCTACGGCCGTTGAAATAAGTATCGCTGCCCCATATTTTTTTCAACGCAGCTTCGCGGGGCAATAAATCGTTTTTATATTCTGCCAGCATCCTCAACAATTCGTTTTCTTTCGGAGAAAGCGTTTGTACTTTACCGTTAACGGTGAGTTCACGCAACCTGGGGTTGAAATGGTAAGTGCCCAGGTCGAATTCGGCATTCACTTCATCGCGGTGGATCTCTTCATTCCTTTTCAGGATGGCTTTGATCTTATGCAAAAGCACTTCACTGTCGAATGGCTTGGTGATGTAATCGTCGGCACCCAGTTTATATCCCTGGATGATATCTTCTTTCAGGGTTTTGGCGCTTAAGAAGAATAAAGGCACATCCGGATTGATATCCCGTATTTCTTCGGCAACGGTGAATCCATCCATATTGGGCATCATCACATCAAGCAGGCAAATATCGAATTTCTCGCGCTGGAATGCTGCGAGGCCCAAACGGCCATCTCTTTCAAGTATAACATCGTAATCATTCAGTTCCAGATAGTTTTTTAAAACCATGCCCAGGTTAGTATCGTCTTCACAAAGGAGTACTTTGGGTTTTGTTGCATCCATGTTTTATCAGTTTAAGGCTTAAAGTAAATTGAATTGTGTATTACCAGCACTAATATACTGCCTAATTTTTTGTTAAAGGTAAAATGGCTTTGGAATGTTTGGTGTTTGTAATATTAATGGTTCGTGTGCCACGAAATCCATGGCGATAGTGGTTGAAAAATTCTTTAGCTCCTTGTAGCATTTTTATTATCATACATAAAAAATGCTACATCCTCATAGCATGGGGCAGCACTGTAGCAAAAAATTAAATGGAGTTTCAAAATGCTACACTGAAAATTTTAAAAAAATGGCATTTAAAGTAAAAAAGCCGCATAATTCCTACAAAAAAGACCTGTTATTTACCGAAATCCGTAAAAAGCTCGGTATAACACAGGTGCAACTTGCAGCCATATTAAAGGTTTCCCGTTCCTATGTGTCGTTGGTTAAATTAAAAAAGCGGCAAGGGCATTCAATGCCTAATATAACCCCCACAACTATTTTTCTCCGGTTCCATGAGCTGGAAACCGGGAAGCAAGCAGCCTTCTTCTCAGCAATGTCTCCGGCACGTGAAATTGCGTATCAACTGTACTTTTATACTTGCAACGACGAGTTCCTATAATGGTTTTATACATGTGAAGAGATTGGGGAAGGAGACTCGTTTGGAAAGGAAATATTAAGACATAAGCTTTAACCAGCATATTAAAAATGGGTTTTCCTCTTTTTTAACTGAGGTTTTTCTCTCTTAGTATTGTTGATTTCACCGTATTTTATTGTAATGATAGTTTGAGGTTTGCGTATAATCACACATTAAATCAACTCAAATGAAATCGTACAAAAACTTTAGATGCTATTATGCCATTCTGGCTGTCTTGATTACTGGGTTTTACCTATCTTCCTGTAAAAAGACAGAACCACTTACATCCAACGGAACGGAATCAAGTCATTCGATGGAAGAAAAGTTTTTTGGCAATCACCGTTCAAACGATCCAACCGAAGTAGCTTTTGTTGAGTTTCTCAAACGGGTAAATGAAAAAGAAAACTTTGTTGAAAAAACTGTTATGCAAATCGGATATCCCAGATGGGATAAAACTTTCATGAAACCGAAGAATTTACCTAATTTACAACAAAACCTTACAGGAGATTCAACTGAGCACTATTATATTCCCTTTGTGAGAGATTCGCAAAACTTTGTGAATGCCGCTATGATTATTACTGCCACTCCAACAGACACCTCATTTAGCTATAGGGTAGACTGTGATTACAGGCTACAAGCAAATTCTACAACCAGCGTTTATGATGATGCGGAGTACATGGCCATCTTTTTTATGTTCATGGACAAGCGGGTTTTTGGTTACCATAAATTTTCGATTATAGATTCCAATCTTTTTAAAGAGAATGGGAATAAAGCAACCAAAATCGAATTAACTGCGGCAGCAGCAAATCCTACCAATGGTAACCTTTGGGACTATGTTGAATTTTGTCAAGATGTGAATATATCATACCCTAATTGCCCAGAAGATCCTGGCCATTGCGGTGGTATTGGTGGAAGTTGTGATAATTGTTTTACTATTTGCACAACTACCATATCATACAGATACTGTTGGTGGGAATGGGCTGGCACAGGCGGCGGCGGTACTACAACAACGGGCGGAGGAGGAAGTCCAGGTTCTCCTACACCGCCGAGTTCATGTCAGGGTGGGGGTGGTACAACACCAATACCTACTATCCCAGATGAGCCAGAGCCATCGGAAGATGGTTACTTCCTATTTAGTTATACCCACCTGAATAATCCCGTATTTGTAGATGACGAACCTGTCGAAATGCCACCGGGTTACCAATTTACTCTTTTCAATTTTAATGTTAATACTACAAATCCAATTAGGGTAATTGGTAAGACATACCCTAGAGGAAATACCGAGGATATGCAGTATGGACACAACTGTAATGCAACCGGAATACTAAGTAACATGCCAAACTTTACAGATGCGCAACTTTTTGCCGAAGTTGAGGATCTATTTCATAAAACTAGTACAGGTGCGCTAGAAACGGTTGGCGATGTCATGATTGATAGATTTAGGAATAATCTAGCCGGCCAATTTACTGATGCAACCCTTAGTCAAGCAGTATTTGATAATAGTAAATTTCGTAACTTTATTGTAAAATTTGGCAAGGAGTTACATTTAGCTTTAGCAGCAAACAACTGGAATATTAACCAGGTGCCTCCAATTACAATGCTTCAGAGAGACCGCCCAGCATTTAATGGCTTGCACAACCAATTTCATGGTTTGCAGATTTTGGTTAATGACACAGAAGAAACGATAATCGAACTGACTAATTTTTCAATAAACACTACAACCCATAAATGGACAGCCGACTTAAATATAACCATAAAAGATCATTTTGGGTTGGACAAAAATGACGCATTAACCTATCAAAATTACCATGCAGGATTTGCTGCTTGGTGGATATTACAACATTGCCGAGGTTATAAACCATTTGAAACAAAGATTTCTTTTAAAATGCAGTTGCAAACGCAATAAATCAGAATGAAAATAATGAAAACCTTATTGTTAATTTATTCAATACTGATAATAGCACTCAGTTGTAGACAACCGGCTAAGCCACAAATAATTC
>JAPLEF010000025.1:40518-41119 GCA_026391525.1 Sphingobacteriales bacterium | reverse complement strand
TTTACTTGAATGATAATGTAGAGTAATGTCTTAAAGTCGTACACCAACTAAAGGCCGCTGGTGAAAAACACCAGGCGGCGGCTAAAAGTAGATAATATAAATTATTATTTAGATGAAAATGACTTTAATAAATTGGATAGTATTGAATAAAATATTTCTCACCGCCTTGGTTAGTGTCTCACTAACCGTTTGCTGTGGTAATTAAAACATAATAAAATTAGAGCCGTTACATTACAAAAAATTGTAGCGGTTTTTTATTTAATCCCTTTAATAAGCAAAAGCAATTCTTTATCAGTTATATTTTCTTGTTCCGATTTATCAAAAATATCTAATAGGAAAATTGTCTTACCGGTAACAAGAACATAAGTAATTACTCTAGCACCGCCGCTTTTACCTTTGCCTTTAGAAGCAATAGCAAGGCGTATTTTGTAGCAATCATAACCAAGTGGCGTACCTGTTGCAGGGTTTATATTAAGTTCATCAAGCAGGGTTGCGTATTCATTTTTTAGAGAATGAATTTTTTTTGCCAATCGTTTAAGTTCCCTTTTAAATTTAGGGGTAGCAATAATGTTATAACTCATTCAATAAATCTTTAGCGTTA
>JAPLEF010000025.1:6680-40511 GCA_026391525.1 Sphingobacteriales bacterium | reverse complement strand
AATCTTTAGCGTTAATCCCTTTCAATTTTCCTGCCTTGATTAAATTTACTTCTTCCACGGCTTGTTTAATGCCTTGCAAAATTTGTTTTTTTTTAGGTTCTTTCTCTTCCACATCAATTTTTTTTATAAAATCAATACTCTTTACAAACTCCATAAAGAGCTGATATTTTTTTTCGGGTATGTGTAAAGTAACTTGTTTCATTTTTTTATTAATTTTTCCGAATTTACACCCTTTCTTTTAAATGCTTTGTTATGGTTTTTGCAGGGTGCATTTAAAATTGTCGCTGCGTATTAAAGGGTTGTCAACCTTTTATAAAGAGTCCTTCGCCGCTGTTGGACTTCACTGATTCCCCCAAAAAACAGCTTCACAACTATCAGACGCCGTCGTTTGGTGTTCCCACCAACGACATCAACCTTAAGAGTGTTCCCTTATCTCAACGCTGTTTTCTGGTATTGTAAGAAGAATGGTATTTCTTCCTATGAATTGGCAAAGGAGATTGGCGTAAGCCAACCTACGGCGTGGCTATTCCACTGTAAAATTCAGCAAACATTTGAATCGAGTGGTAAAAATCCATTAACCGGTGAAGTGCATATTGACGAATTTGTAACTGGAGGTCCCGAAAAAGGAAAGCCTGGACGATCATATGGCAAAAAGAAAAAGACCCTTATCATGGTGGAAGTAAGGCCAGGTTTCAAAACGGGCCTTGTGTATTATCGAAAAATTGCCGATTTCAAGAAGGATACTTTGTATCCTATCATTGAAGCAACGGTTTCCAAAGATGCAAAAGTTATTACAGATGAATACCCGAGTTATGATAAGCTTATAGAAAGATTTCCCAAGGCTAAACAGCGGAAAAGCAAAAGCCACTTCTTGCGAAGCAGCCTTGTGAACTGGCTGAGACTCGAACCCAGTACCCTCCCGATTAATAATCGGGATGCTCTACCAACTGAGCTTCATCAACAAGACTGTAAAAAAATGAAAGATCAATCAAGAAAAAAAGCCGCTTCTTTCGAAGCAGCCTTGTGAACTGGCTGGGACTCGAACCCAGGGCCCTCCCGATTAATAATCGGGATGCTCTACCAACTGAGCTACTTCAAAAAGACTGTAAAAAAATGAAAGATCAATCAAGAAAAAAAGCCGCTTCTTGCGAAGCAGCCTTGTGAACTGGCTGGGACTCGAACCCAGGGCCCTCCCGATTAATAATCGGGATGCTCTACCAACTGAGCTACTTCAACAAGACTGTAAAAAAATGAAAGATCAATCAAGAAAAAAAGCCACTTCTTGCGAAGCAGCCTTGTGAACTGGCTGGGACTCGAACCCAGGGCCCATACATTAAAAGTGTATTGCTCTACCAACTGAGCTACCAATTCTTACCCTTTTTAAACGGAGTGCAAAAATAAGGCAATTTCGAATTGTTTCAAATTATTTTAAGAAAGTTTTCGTGAATAATCTTATTGCCAAAAAAAAATTGCAATCATCCGCGGTTGAACTCGCTTATTTTTGCAGGAATTACAAGTAATGAATACATTCTTCCACGATAAGGTTGTTGCTATAACTGGTGGCAGTGAAGGCATAGGTAAAGCCCTTGTAGAATTACTATTACCCTTAGGCGCCAAAGTGGCTACCTGTGCGAGGAATCAGGATAAGCTTTACGATATGCAATTGAAATATTCCGCCTTCCCATTGCATTGTATCGTAGCCGATGTAAGCAATGTAAATGATTGCAGTCTCTTTATCCATTCTACTATAAAGATGTTTGGCGGTATCGATATCCTCATCAATAATGCCGGGATATCCATGCGGGGTTTGTTTGCGGATACGGATGCTGAAGTTTTGCGAAAACTAATGGACATCAATTTCTTTGGAGCAGTTTATTGCAGCAAATTCGCTCTTCCCAGCATACTTCAGCGAAAAGGCAGTTTGGTGAGTGTTTCCTCAATTGCCGGTTTCCGTGGGCTTCCCGGCCGATCGGGCTATTCTGCAAGCAAATTTGCCCTCAATGGATGGATGGAAGCTCTTCGTACTGAATTAATGGATGATGGTGTAAATGTGTTGTTGGTTTGTCCGGGATTTACCAGAAGCAACATCCGCAACGCCGCATTGAATGAAAAAGCTGAAACACAAGGGGAATCACCACTTAATGAAGCTGAATTGATGAGTGCCGAACTTTGTGCAATTCATATCCTGAAAGCAATAGAGAAAAAGAAGAGAACACTGGTGCTTACTTTCAAGGGCAAACAGACCGTTTTTTTAAACAAAGTATTTCCCTCGTGGACAGATAAACTTACCCGGAACTTTTTTTTCAAAGCAGGCAAACTGGTTCGCTGATCAATAATGATGAAGGAGCCAAACATTTCGATTAAACAACAGATAACCCTTAGATTTGCTCTTCAATGGCAATAATTACCCTTACAAGCGATATTGGTGACCAGGATTTTCTCACCGGCGCCATCAAAGGGCAATTATTATCTCAACTGCAGGATACGCAAATCATCGATATCAATCACCGGCTTTCTCCATTCAATTATCCGCATGCGGTTTATGTATGTAAGAATGCGATGAAACATTTTCCTCAGGGTACTTTTCATCTTATTTTGGTTAACGTTTTCGACGATGAACCCAAACAATTGCTGATGGCTTATCAGGACGGGCAATATTTTTGCTGTGCCGACAATGGCCTCCTAACAATGATACTTGAAGAAACACCTCAAGTGATAGGTCTGCCCCTCCTGCAAAACCGGCCGATGCACACATTAGAATGCACAGCTGAATTTGCAAAGGCGGTTAAAGCGATACAAACCGGAAAAACGCTTCAAGAAATCGGGGAAAAACCTGCAGGTTTTAAAGTGAAAAATCCATTGAAACTAAAGCAGGGAGTCGATTGGATTGAAGGGCAAATCATTTTCATCGATCATTTTGAAAATGTTATTGTGAATATCACAAAAGACGAATTTGAAAAGCAACGCAATGGTCGACAATTTTCTATCGTTTTCAAAAGAGATGAAATGATCGAAAGAATAAGCGATCATTATGCAGATGTTCCTGACGGTGAAAAACTGGCCCATTTCAATGCTGCTGGTTATCTCGAGATTGCCATCAATAAGGGTAATGCGGCAGGACTTTTCGGTTTACAGGGTTTTTCGGAACGGCAACAGCAGGCACAGCAACAGATCAATAACAACCAATTGTTTTACCAAACGGTGAAAGTTTTTTTTCAATAATTATTCAAATCATCAAATCAAACAATATGCAAGTAAAAAAATGGATTCTGGCAACAGCATTTGGCTTTGCAATCAGTATCAGTATGGCACAGGTAAAAATGCCGGCACCATCACCCACACAAACCATCATCCAGGATTTTGGAATCGGGAAAATCGAGTTAAAGTATTCACGACCGGTTACAAAAGGCAGAACCGTTTTTGGCGACCTCGTGCCCTATAACAAAATCTGGCGCACCGGAGCCAATGGCGCCACATCCCTCAAATTCAGCGAACCGGTAGAAATCAATGGCAAAAAAATAGATACCGGAAGTTATGTTCTGTATACTATTCCCGGTATAGACAGTTGGGAAATCATCATCAACAAAGGAATATCCAACTGGGGTATCGACGGATATAAGGAATCGGAAGATGTTACCCGTTTTAAAGTGAACAGCATGAAAATGAAAACCCCGGTTGAATCATTAACCATGCAATTTTCTGATGTAAAACCCGAAACCTGCGAATTGCATATCATGTGGGAAAAAACCGCCGTTGCCATACCCATAAGCACCAATTTTAAAGATAAGGTAAAAATGCAATTGGAAGATGCACTTCAAAACGGAACCAAAAAACCTTATTGGGCAGCCGCACAATTTTATAATGAATACGAAAAGAATCCAGCTAAGGCTTTAGAAAATTGCACCAAAGCATTAGATGAAAATCCAACAGCATACTGGATTTGGTTGTATAAAGCAAAAATTCAGCAAGGCATGGGCGATAAAGAGGGTGCCATGGCTAGTTCTAAAAAATCACTGGAATTAGCTACGCAGGATAAAAATGATGATTACATCAAGATGAATAACGACCTGATGAAGAAATTGAAGTAGATGCTGGCTAATCGTTTCTGGTTTGGGGTTTAGGAAAGAAATTTGTTCAATCTACAAACCACAAACCAGAAACTTTGATCCTATGCCCTTTGTTTCGCCGGGGCTTTCTTTTTCACTTTTTTTAGTGCCGCTTCTATAGCTTTGCTGAGTTCTTCATAAGTAGGTTTTCCGGTTACCAGTGTTCCGTTTACAAAAAAGGTGGGTACACCTGTTACACCACGGTCGATCCCTTCTTTAAGATCTCCCTGAACCTGCCAGCCATATGTGGCATTTACCAGATCGTCGAGAAAACGTTTGTTCACCACCCCTGCTTCCTTGGAATGCAGTTTCAAACTAGTGGTTCCCAGGTTACGCCTGTTGGCAAACAAAATGTTGTGCATCTCCCAGAATTTTCCTTCCTGAGCAGTAGCTACAGCGGCTTCACCCGCCTTAAGGCTGCGCTGGTGGATTTTAGTAAGCGGAAAATGCCTGAAATTAAAACGGATTTTTCCATCATAATCTTCCAGTAGCTTCTTTACTACTTCGTTTGCTTTAGCACAAACTTCACTTTCATATTCACCAAATTCTTCGAGGGTTACTTCTGCTTTGGGATTGCCTACAAATACATCTTTAGGTTCAATAATGTCTATCACTTCTTTTTTAAATGCCATTTTATTTCCTTTTTCTATTCACCCCTGTGCCTTTTACTACAGGAGCTGGTTATTAATAATCTTCTGAATGATCTTTTTTCATCTGAAAGCGGTTGAAGGTAGTGATTTTTAAAAACTTACAAAAACCACTCTTAATATTTTAACAATTTTATTAACATAAATACTGTTTATCAATAAGTTAGATGATAAAAATCCTGAATATCTTTTCTAACAACAGAGCTGAGGTTTTTCTGTTTTTCCTTATGCAGGCTGTGGCTCATTTCGGAAAACCACCGTACCATCAAATACATCCACCAGTACCGGCCTCGATTTATCGATATCTCCTGCCAGGATTCTTTTGCTCAACTGGTTGATGATCTGTTTCTGGATCAGCCTTTTCAACGGCCTGGCTCCCAACTGAACATCATAGCCGTTTTCCGCAAGGTAATCGAGGGCATAATCACTGAATTGAAGGGTTATGCCATTCTGCAATACCAATTTTTTGATTTGTTCCAATTGGATGCTGATGATGCCTTTTATTTCAGATTTCATGAGCGGCTGGAACATGATGATTTCATCTATTCGGTTTAAGAATTCTGGACGGATGGTTTGACGAAGCAATGCTACAACCTCCAACTTTGTTTTATCAACTATCTGATCTTTATTTACTTCTGTAACTTGTTCAAAATTTTCCTGTATAATGTGGCTACCCATATTACTGGTCATGATGATGATGGTATTCTTGAAATTCACCACTCTTCCTTTGTTATCGGTTAGTCGTCCGTCATCCAGTACCTGAAGCAAAATATTGAAAACATCAGGATGTGCCTTTTCAATTTCATCCAGTAAAATAACGGAATAGGGTTTACGTCTTACCGCTTCAGTTAGCTGACCACCTTCGTCGTAACCTACATAACCGGGAGGTGCACCAACGAGCCGGCTTACCGAATGCTTTTCCTGGTATTCGCTCATATCAATCCTTGTCATCATGTTTTCATCATCAAACAGGTAGTCTGCCAATGCTTTGGCCAGTTCTGTTTTGCCTACTCCTGTAGTACCGAGGAAAATGAACGACCCAATCGGTTTGCGGGCATCCTGCAATCCGGCCCTACTGCGCCTGATGGCATCAGCAACCGCTTCGATGGCTTCTTCCTGACCAACCACCCTTTTGTGTAATTCATCTTCGAGCTTTAACAATTTTTCCCTTTCCCCCTGAAGCATTTTTGCAACGGGGATACCGGTTGATTTTGCTACACTTTCTGCAATATCTTCTGCATCCACTTCTTCTTTTAAAAGCCTTTTTTCAGAAAGCTCACCCAGCATTTTGGTTTGTGATTCAATGTCGCTTTCCTGCTCTTTAATTTTACCGTAACGGATTTCAGCCACCCGGCCATATTCGCCGTTACGCTCTGCCTGTTCAGCCTCCAGGCGTAGTTGCTCAATAGTTGCTTTCGCCTGCTGGATTTTTTCAAGGATCTCTTTCTCCTGCTTCCACTTTGCCGTATAGGTATCTTTTTCTACCAGTAGATTGGCGATTTCGGTTTGAAGGGTTTTCAGTTTCTCCTCATCATGTTCGCGTTTGATGGCTTCTCTTTCAATTTCAAGCTGACGGATTTGCCTGTCGAGTTTATCCAGTTCTTCCGGCATCGAATTCATCTCCAGCCTAAGTTTTGCAGCGCTTTCATCAATCAGATCGATAGCTTTATCCGGCAAGAAGCGGTCGGTGATATAACGATGCGATAATTCAACTGCAGCAATGATGGCTTCATCTTTGATCAGCACATGGTGATAAGCTTCATACCTGTCTTTCAATCCCCTTAAAATGGAGATCGCATCTTCAATACTGGGTTCATCAATCATCACTTTCTGAAAACGGCGTTCAAGGGCTTTATCTTTCTCGAAAAATTTCTGGTATTCCGACAAAGTTGTAGCTCCTATGGCACGCAACTCACCCCTGGCCAGAGCAGGTTTCAAGATGTTAGCTGCGTCCATAGCGCCATCACCGCCACCAGCACCCACGAGCGTATGTATTTCGTCGATAAAAAGTACAATTTCACCGTCGCTACCTGCAACTTCTTTTACAACAGATTTCAATCTTTCTTCAAATTCACCTTTGTATTTGGCGCCGGCAATAAGCTGACCCATATCAAGGGCAAAGATGATTTTTGATTTTAAATTTTCAGGCACATCGCCATTTACAATCCTCATAGCTAAACCTTCCGCGATAGCTGTTTTGCCTACACCGGGCTCACCTACAAGAATGGGATTATTTTTTGTTCTGCGGCTGAGGATATGAAGGGTTCTGCGGATTTCTTCATCACGGCCAATTACGGGATCCAGCTTTCCCGAGCTGGCCAGTTCATTGAGGTTCTTGGCATATTTATTCAGTGCATTGAACTGGGTTTCCTGAGTTTGGGAGGTTACTTTTCCTCCTTTACGCAATTCTTTGATAGAAGCTATCAAACCTTTTTCGGTTAAACCGGCATCCTTTAGCAAACGAGCAGTAACATCTTTTCCCTGAACTAGAGCCAGTAAAAGATGCTCCGGAGTTACAAACTCATCTTCAAAAGTTTTGAGTAATGATCCGGCCCGAAGTATCGCTGCATTGGCCTCTCGGCCGATGTTTTGAGCAGGCTCAGCCGTTGTATTAGGCAGCAGTTGTAAAGTTTCATTGAGTTTCACTTCCAACTGCGTAGGGTTTACATTATTCTTTTTTAGCAGGTACTCGATCGGAGAATCATCCATTTGCAGTAAAGCCTGCAAGAGATGTTCGGTTTCAATTGCAGGATGTTTGCTGTTAAAAGCCAGTTGCTGGGCTTGTTGAAAAACCTCTGTGGCTTTGATGGTAAAATTATTCAAATTCATATGCATGTATTTATTCCAGCATACTGCAACAAACTTGCATCCAAAGCGAATAGGATGCAACTATGGCAGGAGATTGATATTTTTACTGTCGCAGTAGCAGGTGATTATTGGATTTTCTGTAATTCTTGCAGATAATGCTATGGTGTTGATGCAATGAGCAGTAGTAAATCTTTTTCAGAAGCTTTCGCCTAACTTTACAGCAGTTTTAAAAAAATCATAAAATGAGTACGATACAAATTTTTGCATAACAACCTTGAAGGCAAGAATCCAGATGTACGCTGGAATACAAAGATTATTGACCCATAAAGTTGTTCATGAAAAAATATATAGTGGTGCTAAGCATGCTGGCATGTGGCCAAATTGCATTAGCACAGAACAAAAAAGTGTTTAAAGGCATGTACCTCCAATGGGGTTACAACACCGAATGGTATACCCAAAGTAATATTCATTTCAGGATGAGCAATGGAAATGATTTCACCCTTCACAACGTAAGAGCGAAAGACAAGCCCGACCTTGATGCTGTTTATAAATCGCCCGGAGATATCTCAATTCCACAATACAATTACAGAATTGGTTTTTACTTAAACAAGTCGCTAACCCGTTCGATAGAGCTCAACTTCGATCATGCGAAATATGTAGTTACAGATTTTCAAAAGGTACGCGTTACCGGCATTATCGACAAGCAACAGATTGATGCCGATAGTATCTTAAATCCTGAAACTTTCCTGCATCTGGAACATACGGATGGTGCCAACTGGTTGCATCTGAACTATGCTGAACAAATAAGTTTGATGCAGTCTGCCAAAAAACAACGCGACTTATTAAGGTTGATCTGGAAAGCCGGAGCCGGCATCAATATTCCCCGAACAGATTTTACCTGGAAGGGAGAACGTTATAATAATAATTTTCACATTGCAGGATACAATATCAGTGCGGAAGCCGGTTTGCGTTATTACTTCAGTAAAAGATTTTTTCTTGAAAGCACGCTCAAATCTGGATATGTACGGTACATCAATGCACTTGCCAATACCGGTTCAATGCAGGGCAATAGGGTAAGGCATGGGTTTGGATATCTGGAATGGATTGGAACGCTGGGTTATGATATTGTTTTTTAGCTTTAAAAAACTTCCTCCATAAAATTAGATTCTCTGCTACACATATTATTTCAAATGAACATTCATATCATTTGAAAATAAACCATTATTACTATCTTACTAAAAAGAAAAATATCATTAAATAAATTATCTTCCTATTCAAAGAACGCAATAATTTCAAAAGCTAAAAAAGTAAATACCTTTCCGGCATGAAAGAAACTACAAAAGGACGTCTTGCTCCAAAAGCCGTTTATTATAAGCGAATTAAGAAGAACGTTTTTATTGCTGCTGCCATCATGCTCGTTAGTTTGGCCATTGGAATTGTAGGATATAAAACTACTATTCCTCAATTCGACTGGTATGATAGTTTGCTCAATGCTTCGATGATTTTAAGCGGGATGGGGCCAGTTATTGAAAATGGCATCGTACTTTCAAAGTCGGGCAAAGTTTTCGCATCGGCATATGCGTTGTTTAGTGGCATTACCTTTCTGAGTACATTCAGTATTTTAATTGCTCCTGTTATTCACCGTTTTTTTCATCGGATCCACCTTGAGGATAACAATTAATTTACGTTCATTTGAAAACGGAAATATTGTATTTATTAATTTCATATGTTCATGAATGATTCCCAAAAAAGCCTGCTCCTCAAATCCATTGCCAAAAAGCTTGGCTTCGATTTCTGCGGAATCGCCAAAGCCGTTTATCTTGAGGATGATGCCAGAAGACTTGAAACTTGGCTGAATAACAGCATGCATGCCGGAATGAACTACATGGAAAAGCATTTCGACTTAAGGGTTGACCCTACCAAACTGGTACCCGGTGCCAAATCGGTGATTACATTGCTGTTGAATCATTATCCTTCCCAATCCGCTAAACCTGATTCCCCCAAGATTGCCAAATATGCATGGGGTAATGATTATCATGAAGTGATCCGGGAAAAACTGTATGCTTTCTATGCAGAACTTAAAGAAGAATTCGGCGAAATCAATGGCAGAGGTTTTGTAGATAGTGCACCTGTTCTGGAACGAACATGGGCCCAAAAGTCAGGATTAGGCTGGGTAGGAAAAAACGGCAACCTGATCAACAAAAAAGCTGGATCGTTCTTTTTTATCGCCTCCCTGATTGTAGATATCGCCCTTCCTTATGATGAACCATTTGCAACAGATTATTGCGGAACCTGCACCCGCTGCATCGATAACTGCCCCACTGAAGCCATCTTACCGGATAAAGTAATTGACGGCAGTAAATGTATATCGTATTTTACCATTGAGCTGAAAGAAGCCCTAATCACCGATGAAATGAAAGGCAAATTCGGCAACTGGATATTCGGTTGTGATGTTTGTCAGGATGTTTGTCCATGGAACCGTTTCTCCACTCCCACTCACGAAAAAGCCTTTGAAGCCTTACCGGGAATGCTGGATTACAGCCTGAAAGATTGGGAAGAAATTTCAGAAACACAATTCCAAATATTGTTCAAGCATTCCGCTTTGAAAAGGGCAAAATATAGTGGCATTCGCAGAAACCTTGAGTTTATCAAATCATCTACATGAACCCATACCTAACCCAACTTCAACTCATCAGTGAAAAACAAAGCAGGTTAGTTGTTGGCCTGATGAGTGGAACTTCCCTCGACGGATTAGATGTAGCTCTTTGTGAAATTAAAGGCCATGGAAGAAATACGGAGATCACGCTGAAAGCATTTGAATCTGTTCCTTACGAGAGCTTATTTGTACATACGATCCGTTCGGTATTTTCAAAAAAAATCATCGACCTTGAAAAGTTAACTTTACTCCATTCCCAAATTGCAAAAGTACATGCAGGTATAGTAAACCAATGTTTATCCGGATGGAAAATCAATAAAACAGCAATTGATTTACTGGCAAGCCACGGGCAAACCATCTATCATGCCCCTTATCATCAGCATCTTCAGCAAGGATATGGAAATGCAACCTTACAAATTGGCGATGGCGACCAACTGGCTGTAGAAACCGGAATCATCACGGTTAGCGACTTCAGGCAAAAACATATTGCAGCAGGTGGAGAAGGCGCCCCACTGGCCGTTTATGGCGATTTTCTGTTGTATGCACATCAGGAGGAAAACCGCATCCTGCTGAATATAGGAGGTATTGCTAATTTCACTTTTCTCCCTGCGGGAAAGCATTTTGAAAATATCGTTTGTTCAGATACCGGCCCCGGCAATACCCTCATGGATGCCTGGGTTTGCTTGCATTTCCAAACATATACTTATGATGCTGATGCCCATTTTGCCAAACAGGGACGTATAAACGAAGCATTGTTGAATGTTTTATTACTAGATGATTATTTTTCTCTTCCGTTTCCCAAATCAACCGGACCTGAATATTTTAATCTGGATTGGTTGAACAAGATCATTACAATAAATAATCTTAGCAAGCTTTCTGCTTTTGATGTACTGGCAACTTTAACCACTTTCACAGCACGAAGCATAGCAAAGCAAATTGATGCTTTAGGATTTGTACCCAACTGCAAAGTTATGGTAAGCGGCGGCGGTATTCACAACCCGATGCTGCTGGAACAATTACAGCTTGCTCTTCCACATATCAACATCAGTATCTTGCCAAATGCTGATGCCAAAGAAGCTATCTTATTTGCTTTGCTGGCCAATGAAATGATTGCCGGAGATAATAATGCTTTTGGAAATGGTGCAAAGGGTTTTCCTGCCGTTGGTATGGGAAAGATCAGTTTTCCGGGCTGATCACTTAAGGAGTTTCAGCGTATTTTTTTAACTGTTCCAATGCCTGCTGGTTACCCGGGCCAACCACATTTGCAAAAAAGATACCCGAAAATTTTTCCCAGGGATACCATTTCAAACGGGCAAGCACCCGCCATTCCACCTGAAAACCGCCTGCCTGATGGATAGGCGTGACAGTGAAGATATTCATCAATTCATTTTCATGCTCACGGTTTAGTGTAAACGCAAACTGACCAGTATCAATAGCTGTAGATTGAAGTATATTTTTTTTACCATCCGAATACCAACTGGCCGATTTCACTTTACCGTCGGCAACTTGATCCAGACTAACCTGAGTTCCGGGCTCACTGAAAACCGGATGCCAGTATTTCCAGTTGCTCAAATCTGTAATCGCGGATTCGATTTTTTCTTTTGGCGCATTGATCATTACCGTTTGGGCGGTCATCACCTTTGATGGCATCAATAAAGAAACTGCCGTTACCAGAAGTGCCAGACCCAAAATCACAAAAATAAATCCTTTAAACTGAGCCATATTATTCCCATTTAAAAACCTTGATCGCAATAAAATAAACTACAATTCCCCAGATCATCAAAATGCCAATTTCCTGCCTAACCTGATAGAGGTTTTGTCCTTCAAAAGCCACTTTTCGCAAAGCGGCATTCAGATGTGTTAGTGGCAATGCCCTAGAAACAGGCTGCAACCATTTTGGAAATGCTTCTATAGAAAAGAATGTACCTCCGATCAGAAACTGAGGCATGGTTATCAGGTTGGCAAATGGAGGTATGGTACTATCCGATTTTGCCAGTCCGCTTACAATGAACCCGAAACCCATGAATACCAACAATCCCAAAAAACTAAGCACCAGCATTTCGAAAAAAGTCTGCACTCCGTTGATCAGCGTAAAGCCAAAAAAGAAGTGTCCGGCGAGAATAATCACCACAGCAGTTATCATCTGAAAGATAACCCTGCTCAATGCTTCGCCCATGATGATGAAACTCCTGTTGATGGGTGTGGCAAAAAAACGTTTCAGCACTAATAAGTTCCTTAAGTTGAAAAACATGAAGGCTACACCAAATACGCCGGAACTGAGTAAGGAAAAACCTAACATTCCCGGCAGGATAAAATCGATGGTTTTGTATTGCCTGATTTCCCGGATATCTGTATTATAATTGAAATCAAAACTGGCATAGGAAGGTCTGTTAGGGTAAACCTGATTGCTGATTTTATTGATCCTATTTTCGATAAGCGCTTTCAATTGAGGCCATTTATCGTTACTCGAAGTGGTACTTTTGAGCCAAACCTTGTATGCGGTACCGTTAGCAGCAGATTCTTTTGTGATGCTCACCACACCGGCAATACGGCCTTTTTCAAGCGCATCCTGTTGTGATTTGGCATCAGGAAAACTTACTGACTTTACCCCATCGGCAGATGTGATGGCCTGATAAAGTGCATTGGCGGTATCCGTTTGAGGTGCAAAAACAACTTTAAAAGTTGAAGCGCCTCCATTGTTGCCTATAAAGCCGAAAACCAAAATAAAAATAAAAGGGAAAACAAAACTGAAAACAATTGCCGACGGGCTTCTGGAAATAGCCCTCAAACTGGCTTTGGTGATGGCCCACATGGCTCTCAATTGGCTGTACTTCATGAAAAATGATTCTTAAGAAGGTAAAGCTACATTAAATTAAGATAGTAGGAATGCGTCATCAACAGCAGTACATCACTGTGGTTATTTATTCAAAACTTAATTGAGTTATGATGGCTAATAGAAAAAGTTCCTATACATCAAAATTGATTAACTTGTAGTTCGATCCATGAGCAAAAAAGAGTTGAACCATTTCAATCGGGCATACCTGCTATTAGGAAGCAATCTTGGCAACCCTAAATTACAATTAGAAAATGCTACCCGACACATCTCCAAAGATGCGGGCATGCTGAAACGCGTTTCTTCCATTTATACTACTGCTGCCTGGGGTAATACGCTTCAACCCGATTTCCTGAATCAGGTACTGGTGATTGATACGTTACTAACCGCCGAAAAACTGATGCAAATTTTATTGGCCATAGAAACAAAAATGGGAAGGATCAGGACTATCAAAAACGAAGCCCGAACGATTGATATCGATCTGTTGTTTTATGGAAAAACGGTTATCTCTTCTCCATCACTTACCGTTCCGCATCCCCTTATCCAGGAGCGTCGGTTTGTATTAGTTCCGATGAATGCATTGAGTCCACGATTTATCCATCCTGTATTCCATAAAAGTATCCATCAATTGTTGAAAGAATGCAAGGATACACTTGCCGTAAAAAAAATTCAGCCCACCTAAGCCATCTTATATTATTTTGCATAAAGGATGAACTATCATTTTATCACCATTGAAGGTAATATCGGCGCAGGCAAAACAACACTTGCCAATCTTTTAAGCGAGCATTACCATGCAAGGCTAGTTTTAGAGCAGTTTGCAGACAATCCATTTTTGCCCAAATTTTATGAACAACCCGATCAATATGCGTTTCCTTTAGAACTTTTTTTTATGGCAGAAAGGTATAAGCAGCTAAAGGAAATGATGCAGACCAAAGACATGTTCCACCAGTTGACCATTTCTGATTATTTATTCAACAAGTGCCTTTTATTTGCCAAAGTGAATCTTCCTGAAGAAGAATTCAAATTGTACCAAAAATTATTCGATATCATCTATCCACAAATTATCCAGCCAGAAATACTTATTTATCTGCATTCCCCGATTCAAAAATTACAGGATAACATCCGCAAACGGAACCGGGAATATGAACAACAAATTCCGGATGAATACCTGTTAACCTTACAGGAAACCTATACCCGATATATCAAGCAACAAGATATCAAGACACTCTATATAGATACTGCCAATGCCGATTTTACCAACAACCCCAAACACCTGGCTGCAGTGATTGAGGCGCTGGATAAGGATTATGCCCCCGGGCAGCATTACCTCAATTTACCAGCCTGATCAAAAGCGGTTACATTTGTAAAAAATCGGTTTCCTGTTTTCCAACATGTCACAACCTAAAAATCCATATGCGCCGCTGAAAGTGAAGGAATTCAAGTACTTCATCACAGGACGCTTCATTTTCATCATGGGATTGCGCATGACCGGTACCGTTATTGGATGGTGGATCTATCAGCTCACCAATAGCGCACTAGCTCTTGGCCTCGTTGGGCTTTCGGAAGTGATACCCGCACTTTCACTAGCCTTATATGCCGGGCATCATATCGACCAGAACGAAAAAAGGCAATTGCTCCTGCGTTGTATCATGGGCTACATCGCCTGTATTTTACTTTTCATATTCCTTTCTACTACGTATGCATCATCAACTTTCAGTGGATGGACAATTGCGTTACTTATTTTTTCGGTGATCGCGATAACCGGGGCGATCCGTGCATTTTCAGGGCCAACTTTTTCTGCCATGTTATCGCAGGTAGTGGCAAAAGAGATGTTACCTTCTGCTGCAGCCATTAGTTCAGCAACCTGGCTGATAGGTTCTATCATCGGTCATGCTTCAGGAGGTTTTCTTATTGCAGGTATCGGTATCAATGGCACTTTCTGGGTCATCCTGATTTTTGTGATTACCGGATTTATGTTACTCAGCAAACTTTCGGTAAAACCTGCAATGGCTGCTTTCAGCAGAAATACCCTTCAAAGTGTAAAGGAAGGCCTGAATTATGTTTTCAAAACAAAAGAAATCCTGGGTGCCTTGTCGTTAGACCTGTTTGCTGTATTGTTCGGAGGGGCTGTTGCCCTTGTGCCCGTTTTTGCCAAAGACATTCTGCACATCGGAGCAATAGGTTTTGGTTGGCTGAATGCTTCAGCAGATATAGGAGCGATAATTACAGTAACATTGTTAACCATCAGGCCTCTTCAAGGTAAGCAAGGAAGGATTTTATTTTATGCAGTAGGAGGATTCGGACTTTGCATCATCTTATTTGCGGTTTCCAAAGTTTTCTGGCTCTCTTTCATTGCACTTTTGTTGAGTGGTTGTATGGATGGTGTTAGTGTAATTGTACGGGGAACCATATTGCAATTAAAAACCCCCGATAATCTCAGGGGCAGGGTGATGTCGGTTAACAGCATGTTCATCAATTCTTCCAACGAATTGGGCCAATTTGAAAGTGGGGTAACCGCAAAACTGATGGGTGCTGTACCTTCGGTTATTTTCGGTGGTTGTATGACCTTAGCAGTTGTGATCATCACCTGGTTTAAAGCACCATCCCTCCGAAAAATGGAATATTAATTTACTTGCTAATTTTTGTAATGAGGTTTTCCAAAACAAAATATACAATCGGGCAGAAACCTGAATTGGTGAGGGTGAGTTTTTTTCGCCTGATTAAGACATCTTCATCAGTATATGGAAACCTTTCACAATCGGAAGGGCGCACTTCGTAGATGCTGCAATGATTATCAGCACCTAAAAAAGGACATGGGCTTGATTGTACAACATAATCTCCTTCTTCATCTAACCTAAGAAATTTTTCAATAAAAACACCTTCCTTCAAATTAAGGTAGCGGGATATCCTTTTAATATCCGGCATTTTAAAACGGGGTGAATAGTTTTTACAGCAAGCGGCGCACTGCAGGCAATCAATTTTTTCGAAAGCAGCTAAATGTAAATCCGGCAAAAGCTTCAGTACCTCATTCCGATCTGCTTTATCCAGAAAACGGCTATACAGCTTTTGGTTTTCCGCTGATTTTTTTTCCCAGTTCCTCAGTATATCTGCGCTCATTTGTTAGAGGATTAAACAATGAAAAGGCCACATTTTTCCACAAGGTAAAACTAAGCAAGATCTGGTTAGCAATTTATGGCGCATTGACGTAAATTTGCGCCTTATAACGAATCTTAAAAGATTTTAGCAGTTTAGAGCCCTTTTAAGATCCATAAATACCAACTGATCCGGACATCGGGCAGATGAACGCTACAAACCAAATCATATGAATCTTTTTGAACAACAGCAGCAAGAATTTATTGAAAGACATATCGGCCCGGATGAAAAGGAAAAAAAGGAAATGCTCAAAACCATTGGTTTGAATTCAGTAGATGAACTAATCCGGTTGACCATACCTGTATCTATTCTGAAAGAAGAAGAGATGAGTACCGGATCGCCGATGAGTGAGTTTGAATATCTGAAAGCACTTAAAGAAACTGCTGCAAAAAATAAAATATACCGTAGCTACATCGGTCAGGGCTATTATCCCAATATTACGCCCAGTGTGATTTTGAGGAATGTTTTTGAAAATCCGGGATGGTATACACAGTATACGCCTTATCAGGCCGAGATTGCTCAAGGCAGGTTAGAAAGCCTGTTGAATTTTCAAACCATGGTAAGCGACCTAACAGGTTTACCTATTGCCAATGCCAGTTTGCTCGATGAAGGAACTGCCGCTGCCGAAGCAATGGCCATGCTGTTCAATAACAAGAACAAGGACCATGTTCATATTAAAGCTCCGAGGTTTTTTGTAGATGAAAATATTTTCATGCAAACCAAATCGGTGCTGATGACCAGGTCGAAACCTATAGGTATTGAACTGGTTTTTGGTGATTTCAATTCCATACAATTAGATGAAACCTATTTTGGAGCGATTGTTCAATATCCTGACCAGCACGGTTTGGTTAACGACTATCGAACCTTTATTGGCCGTGCACACGCCAGTAATGTGGAAGTAGTGATGGCTACTGATTTGCTGGCACTTGCCTTGCTCGCCTCACCAGGAGAACTTGGAGCCGATGTAGCCATAGGCAATGCCCAACGTTTTGGAGTACCTATGGGTTTTGGTGGCCCGCATGCCGCTTTTTTTGCCACAAAAGAAGATTATAAGCGAAATATCCCGGGCCGTATTATCGGTATCAGTGTTGATGCGGATGATAACCGTTGTTTGCGAATGGCCTTACAAACCCGGGAACAGCACATCAGAAGGGAGAAAGCAACCAGCAATATCTGTACAGCACAGGCATTGCTTGCCAATATGTCGGCCATGTACGCGGTTTATCATGGTCCTGAAGGCATAAAAAATATTGCGAAACGCACCAGTTTGCTGGCTGCTACTTTAAGTAACGAACTGGCTGAAATGGGCTTTCAAAACAGGAATGCTTATTATTTTGATACGATATACATTACCATAACAGATACGGATACCCTAAAATCAATTGCAGCATCGAGGGAGATGAATTTTGCCTATCATGATGGAGCAGTGAGTATCTCTTTGGATGAAACAACATCCCGTGAAGATATTCTTGATATCCTGCACGTATTTGCAACCCTTAAGAATAGCGATACGGCTGTTGCCAGTTTTGATACCGAAGGCTTACTGGAAAATATTCCAACATCCCTTACCCGCACATCACCCTATCTTTTACACCCCGTATTCAATATGCATCATAGTGAAACCCAAATGATGCGTTATATTAAAAGTCTTGAAAATAAAGACCTCAGTCTGAATACTTCCATGATCTCTTTAGGCAGTTGTACGATGAAACTGAATGCTGCCACCGAACTGATTCCGGTAAGCTGGCCTTCTTTCAGTCAGATTCATCCCTTCGCACCTGCTGATCAATGGCTGGGCTATCAGCAAATCATCAAAGAACTGGAAGCTGGGTTGAGTGAAATCACCGGGTTTGCAGCCACATCCCTACAGCCTAACAGTGGTGCACAGGGAGAATATACAGGGTTACTTAGTATCAGGGCTTATCATGAACACCGCAACGATCATCATCGCAATATCATGTTGATACCCATTTCAGCACATGGCACCAATCCGGCATCAGCCGTGATGGCAGGCTTTAAAGTGCTGGTAACCAAATGTGATGATGCAGGAAATATTGATGTACACGACCTACGCATGCACGCAGAAAAACATAAAGACAACCTGGCCGGATTGATGGTAACCTATCCCAGCACACATGGCGTATTTGAAGAGAGCATCCGTGATATCTGTGAAATGATCCATGAATTCGGCGGATTGGTGTATATGGATGGTGCCAATATGAATGCACAAGTTGGATTAACAAGCCCCGGATTTATAGGTGCAGATGTATGCCATCTCAACCTGCACAAAACTTTTGCCATTCCACATGGTGGAGGCGGGCCGGGAATGGGACCTATTTGTGTAAATGAAAAACTGGCTCCTTTCCTGCCGGGTCATCACACAACTGCGAAAAAAGAAACCACATCAGGATCGGTAAGCGCGGCTCCTTATGGAAGTGCAAGCATCTTGCTCATCAGCTATGCCTATATTAAAATGCTGGGTGCAAAGGGCTTAGGGGAAAGTACCCGGATAGCCATATTGAATGCCAACTATATGAAGGCAAAATTGAAAAATGAATATCCAATTCTTTACACGGGAAAGAATGGAACCTGCGCCCATGAGTTTATTATCGATCTGAGACCTTTCAAACAAACGGCAGGAATTGAAGCGGAAGATGTAGCCAAACGCCTTATGGATTATAATTTTCATGCCCCAACATTAAGTTTCCCTGTTGCAGGTACCATCATGATCGAACCAACTGAAAGTGAAGATAAAGCAGAACTGGATCGTTTTTGTGATGCCCTGTTACAAATCAGGAAAGAAATTAAGGCCATTGAAGATGGACTTTCTGATAAATTAGATAACCCTTTAAAAAATGCTCCTCATACTCAGGCCCGTGTTATGGCAAATGAATGGAATCACCCATACAGCAGACAAGAGGCTGCATTCCCTCTCCCATATGTTATAGCAGGTAAATTCTGGCCATCCGTGAGCAGGGTAAACAACACTTACGGAGATCGTAACCTGGTTTGTACCTGCGAACCGGTAAGCGCTTATATCACCGAAGAAAGCAATGCCTGAGGGAATCTGCAGTCAAAATCAATCCTTTTTAAGAAGGAAATTATGGAGGATTAGAAATGAAATCAATAAAAAATCATCTGTTTAAAAAATAAACCGTTAACTTTGCATTTTAATAATACAATACAAATTCAAAATGGACACTAAAAATCAAGGAACCGTTAAATTTTTCAACACTGAAAAAGGATTCGGATTTATCAAACACATGGAATCAGACAAAGAAACTTTTGTTCATGTAAGTGGTTTGATCAATGAAATCAAAGAAGGCGATAAAGTAGAATTCGAACTTCAAAATGGCAAAAAAGGAATGAACGCTGTTAACGTAACTGTTATCGGATAACATAACGTCATTTATGCTAAAAATGGATTGCTGTCAACAGTAGTCCATTTTTTTTTAACAACAAAACCAGCCTTACACTTTAATAATTTATATTACTCAGCATTTATTACAACATGAAAAAGTACATTTTAATAATCTTAAGTCTTACCCCTTTCTTAATATTCGCTCAAAAAGCTAACGAAGTTTCGTTGAAAAAAGGGCAAGTCATAACTGCCAATTATACCATTTCCATGGATGCAGACATGGGTATGGGCCTGGTAATGAAGAATGCAACCAGTTCAAGCAGCCAAATTGTGGTGTTGGAAGAAAGCGGGCCACAATATCTGTTGAGTTCCACCTTAAAAAAAATAAATGTAGCCATCGAGGCAATGGGCCAGCAACAAACTTTCGATTCCGAAAAACCAACCGATCAGGAATCAGAACTTTCAAAAGCGCTGGCCGGCAATCTCAATAAACCCGATAGTTTCCGTGTGGATAGAATAAACGGTACTGTGATATCTATAAACAGCAGCCCGGAAAAAAAAGAAATCGGTGCAAGTGCGAATCCTTTAGATGGCATAATGGACATGATGGGAGAAACAAACGATGACCAGACCCTTTCGAATGCGTTTTTCCTTATACCGGCAGGTAAAAAAGTTGGGGATAGTTGGATTGATTCAGTGGTGACTCCCAAAAACAGGACGGTAAAAACATTTACCCTTCAAAGTATTGATAAGGAAACAGCAAAAGTTCAAATGACCGGCATCATACAGGTTGACACTGATCAAGACATACAAGGTAACACCGTTCACATCATTATGAACAGCGCCCTTAAAGAAGATATCAGCTTAGATCCGAAAACAGGTTTGGTAAGTACAAGGGTGCTCACAACCGATGTAACCGGACAAATTGATATGATGGGTCAATCAATCAATACCAGTTCAAAAATCAAAACAAGCTACGATTATAGTTATTAATCTTTTTGAAAGATATTACTATCTGCGGCTTTCATAGTTTCTTTTTTTCAAGTTGAAAATAACCAATAGCGGTGATGAGGCATATTAGGAAGATGATGATCCATAAAAGGTTAAAGCCTAATTTATCGGCCATCATGGCACCGGAGAAACTTCCAATCACTTGAGCGATGCTCCAGGCCATGGTGTATAATCCTGCGTATTGGCCACGGTTATAATGGTTCGTTCTTGAAATATAATAACTGTTCATAAATGGCATGGCTATCATTTCGGCCACCGTTATTACTAACATAAAGGTCATCGCAATCCAGAAGCCATTGAGAAGCGGTAACAGCAACATCAAAAAAGAAACCCCCATCAATAAAGTACCCCATCCCATCAGTTGCAAATAGGGTCTTTTACCTTCCAGTTTATAAACAAGAACCATTTCTACCAATGCAATGAGCAATCCATTAAAAGCCATGGTAACCCCGATAGAAAACTCATTCAACAGAAGTGTCGACTTGAAGAAAATCGGAATGGTGGTGAAAAGTTGGAAAAAACAAAGCGCGAAAGTAACCTGTAGCAGCAGGAACTTCAGGAATATCTTATCGGCAAAAGGGCTTTGGTTTTTGCTGATTTGCAAACCAGTTCCATGGTCTTTTTTTTGTTGTGAAAGCGTAACGACAGGCAATAAAAAGAGTAACATCAAGGCAGCAGAAATATTAGTGATGCCATCAACCCAAAATAGCAGTTGATAATGGATGGAAGCCAGGATACCGCCTAATGCGCTACCAATAGCCCACCCAAGATTTATCGACAACCGAACCAGGGAGAAAGATTGCGTTCGGGAAGTAGCATCACTGTAATGAGTAATTGCAGATGCATTTGCAGGCCGAAAAGATTCATTCACCATACTCAGGAAAAAAGTGCAGATGCAAATGGCTTCATACGATTTCATTTGTCCGAGCAGGATGAATAAAGTACCCCCAAAGAACAATGCAGCAAACTGAACCCTGTAAAATCCCCAATGATCGGTGGCTTTTCCACCCAGAAGGGCGCCCACCATTGAACCGATTCCATATACAGCAACAACTAAACCACCCTGGCGGATACTGAAACCCAGATTACGGCAATAAAGCGTCATGAATGCCAGTACCATGGTTCCACTTCTGTTGATCAGCATAACCAAGGCCAATAGCCAGATACGCCTGCTAAGTCCAGCGTAAGAATCCTTGTAAAGCCTTATAGTAGCATTAATCATAAAACAGGTTAAGCTAATTTTTCTCGTTATTGTTAAATGCTAAATTGAATACTTGTATTACAGATTCGGGAACAGCCGTTAATTTTCGGGTAAGGGTGTTGAGCCATGCGCCATCGAGATCGATTTTGGCAGCAAGTAATTCATCATTGATCCACAAATCATGTTGCATGCTCCATCTAGAGCCATCAGTGCTCATACTGCTGATCTCCATATCGATTGTCAGGGCATCTCCAAAATGGATTTCCTTTCTGAAGTAGCATTGTTCCCGAAAAATAATTGGCCCGATATGATGCGATTTCAGGAAAATAGGATCAAGTCCGTTTTCCGTCATGAACGACATCCTGCAATAAGCGCCGAAATCGTAATACTTTGAATGCAATACATGAAAATTAGGGTCAAGATCTGCCCAACGGATCTCCATTGATTTCCTGTAACGTAAACTTTGTGACATGATTAATAATTTTTCAAAAAAAATCCTTTCGCCGTAAAACGAAAGGATACCTACTTACGATAAAAGTACCTGATTATACGTACAAAATTTCGTAATATTCTTTCGCCATACGGTTGCTATCGAATTGCCAGCGAACATCGCGCATTCCATTCTTTGTAATCTGCAACCAAACATGGTGGTTATCGTAGTAAAGCGGAAGTATCTGGTTCTCAAGAATATCGTAAATCTTTTCAAGATCATATTCATCCTGCTCGTGCACCGTCATTTTTTCATAATCAGCGATGGGCACCACAAACCCATTATTACCGTGGTTGATGAATTCGGGTATCCATCCATCGTTAGTACTGAAATTCACTGCTCCATTCATCGCCGCGGTCATGCCACTGGTTCCACTGGCTTCACGGGGAACACGCGGGTTATTCAACCAAACATCTGCAACCTGCTTCAACCTTTTACTAAGCGTAAGTTCATATCCGGTGCATACCGCCATATTATCATGCAATTTGCTCAAGTTGATCAGGTTGTTGAAATCGCTTATGGCAGGATAATCAACAGGGTAAGGCTTACCCGCCCAGATAATTTGAACAGGGTATTTTTTATTATTCAGTAAGGCATGAAACCTTTTCTCATTGCGGGTAATAAGGTCGGCACGTTTATATCCTGCAAAACGGCGTGCCCACACCATTGTGAAAACATCAGGTTTAAAAAGTTTACCTGTTTGATCGGCTACAATTTCCATTCCCCTTTTTTTCAGGTAACGTTTCCGGTCAACAAAGGCATCGATCTTATGTTCATCCATAAAATTATACAATTGCTTATCTGCCCAGTAATGCCAGTTTTGTGCATTGGTGATGGCAGTTATTTCGCAAATGCCTTCATATTTGTTCCACATCTTTCTGCTTACTTCGCCATGAAGCTGACTAACGCCATTAGAAAATTTTGCAAACCGGAGAGCAGCAAGTGAATGATTAAACAAATCATCGTTTATATCGGTTAGCGATCTTACCTCATCCAAAGGTATGCCACAGAAATAGCTCATTTTTTCACATAAATAGATATCATGTTTCTCATTACCTGCTTCTTCCGGAGTGTGGGTTGTAAAAACAAGTTTTTCTTTTACTGCTTGCTTTGAGCCCCATTTCTTGTACAGGTAAAATGCGGCACTGATGGCATGGGCTTCATTGAGATGATAACGGTCGGGATTGAAATTCAACTCGTCAATCAGTTTTGCACCGCCAACACCAAGTAAAATGAACTGGGCAACTTTTGTGGCTACATTGGCGTCGTAAAGCCGGTGGCTGATGGTTTGAGAAACATAATCATTCTCCGGAAGATCGGTGCTCAGCAAAAACAACGGGGCCGATTTGAATGTTTCCGGGTTGAGGTAAAATACCTTAACCCATACCGGGTGTTCATGAATATCAATCTGAAATTTGATGCCGGTATCTTCTAAAAAATTATACTGCTTTTCATTCCATTGTACTTGTAAAGTTTGATCCTGGTTGCGTGCCTGATCATAATATCCAAACTTCCATAAAATACCGATACCGATTAGGTTTTGACGCAATTCATAAGCACTACGGAGGTGCGAACCGCTGAGATAACCCAAGCCGCCACTATAAATCTTTAAGGGTTGATGTATAGCAAATTCCATAGAGAAATAAGCTACTCGTTTCTGATAGGCCTGATCAATACTGTAGGGAACCTGAAATGCAGAAAAGTCCATATTCAATTTTTTGTTTGCTGCAAGATAAAACGAAATTTCCTGCTATTGTGTAAAACATACATATTAAAGACTTATTGTGCATATTTTCTTAACAAAAAAGAAAAAAAATAATTTTAGGTATCCCAAATTATTAATTTAGATTTGTCTAAATTGTTACATGACATACACCACTACCGAAGAAAATTACATCAAGGCCATTTATCATCTTGAACATGAGCATGAATCGGTGGGAACTAATTTATTATCTGCTGCCATGCAAACAAAACCGGCTTCGGTTACGGATATGCTGAAAAAACTGGAAGCGAAAAAACTGTTGCATTATGAGAAATACCGTGGGTTCCGGCTCAGCGACCAGGGCAACAAACTGGCTCTTACTATTATCCGCAAGCATCGCTTATGGGAATACTTTCTGGTAGAAAAACTGGGCTTCAACTGGGATGAAGTGCATGTGCTGGCAGAGCAGCTGGAACATGTAAGCAGTGAAGACTTGATAAGGAGGTTGGATGAATTTTTAGAGCATCCCGCTTTTGACCCGCATGGTGATCCGATTCCGGATGTGAAAGGCAAATTTCGCAAGATAAATCAGGATAACCTGCTTGGCTTACCCCTAAAAAAGAATTTGAAAGTGAGTGCAGTAAAAAACCAGGAATCTGAAATGCTGAACTTGCTTACACAATACGAGATCAAGATTGGAACGCAACTTAAGATTTTGCGCCGTTTTGCATACGACGGATCGGTAGAAATCAGGATTGAAAAAAATGCAGCTACTATCCTGAGCAAACAGGTAGCTCAACATATTTATTGTAACCTATGAGTACAAAAGACCATCAAAATTCCATCTCGCTCAGCGATGTACATGAAAGTGTGGACATGGTGAATAAGCCCAAAGGCTGGAAGCGGTTATTTAGTTACCTCGGCCCTGCGTATCTCGTAAGTGTTGGCTATATGGATCCGGGCAACTGGGCCACCGACCTTGCAGGTGGCAGCAAATATGGTTATGCCTTGATCTGGGTTTTGCTGATGAGCAACCTCATGGCACTCTTATTACAAAGTTTAAGCGCAAGGCTAGGCATTGTGAGAGGGAGAGATCTTGCACAAGCTAACCGTGAAACCTACCCGAAGTTTATCAATTACATCCTATGGTTCCTTGCAGAGATAGCAATAGCGGCTACAGACCTTGCTGAAGTGCTGGGTATGGCCATCGGAATACAATTGTTAACGGGCCTTCCACTGATATGGGGAGTTTCACTTACTGTGCTGGATACCTTCCTGCTCCTCTACCTTCAAAAGCTTGGTATCCGGAAGATGGAAGCTTTCATTATCGCACTGATCGGTATTATCGGTTTCTGCTTCCTGATTAATATCATTTTGGCACAGCCCCATTTAGGTGAAGTGATTCGTGGATTCATCCCTAGTTTGCCCGACGCCGCAACTTTGTATGCTTCAAAAGGCCTTACCAATGCCTTACCAAAAGAAACGGCTTTATATCTCGCTATCGGTATTATTGGTGCCACCGTAATGCCCCATAATTTGTACCTACATTCAGCCCTTGTACAAACCCGGAAAATACATAAGTCTGAATCAGGTATCAAACAGGCGCTGAAGTGGAGTTTCATAGACAGTGCAGTGGCTTTGAATATCGCTTTCCTGATCAATGCGGCAATTTTGATACTTGCTGCAACCGTTTTCTTTAAAACCGGCAGAACGGATGTGGGGGAAATCAGGCAGGCGCACGAACTTTTATCCCCGATGCTGGGCACTAGCTTCTCCTCCACCCTCTTTGCCATTGCTCTTATTGCTGCCGGACAAAGCTCTACGGTTACGGGTACACTAGCCGGGCAAATAGTTATGGAGGGATATCTGAGATTGCGAATCAACCCGGTAATGCGCAGACTGATCACTAGGTTGATGGCCATCATACCGGCCATAGCTGTGATTGCCTATTACGGAGAAAGCCATGTAGACAGCCTGCTGATATTCAGCCAGGTAATCCTTAGTTTACAGCTAGGCTTCGCCGTTATACCGCTAATCCATTTTGTAAGTAACAAGAAAACCATGGGCATTTTTGCCATTAAGCCGATGACTATATTTTTTTCCTGGTTGGTAGCCGCTACATTGGTTTATTTGAATGTAAGGATGGTTGCAGGGGAAGCATCTGATTATTTTGTTGAGTCTGACAATTTACCGGGAAAACTGCTAATCATAACAATCGGACTTGTTTTCTTCCTGTTGCTTGTATACAGTATTTTGTATCCCATCTTCAGGAAAAATAACAACATAGGCGCCATACATCTGCACCCAGAACTCACTGAAATTCCTCCAATTGAATTACCCGTTTTCAAAAGGATTGCAGTGGCCCTGGATTTTAGTGAGAATGATAATAAATTGCTCGGTGCAGCAATCGGTCAAGGTGGCCAGCAGAAAGAGTTCATACTGATCCACATTGTGGAAAGCGCGTCTGCCATTATTCATGGTGCACAAACGGATGATTACGAAACAAAAAAAGATAAAGCCCAACTGGAGTTTCTGGTAGAACAACTAAAATCACATGGATTAATTGCAAAAGGCGTTTTAGGTTTCAAAGACAGTGCCCGTGAAATTGTACGCATCGTAGAAGAGGAATCTGCAGATTTATTGGTGATCGGGGCACATGGCCATACCGGCTTGAAAGACTTCTTTTACGGTACCACTATCAACACCGTTCGCCATGAATTGAAAATTCCGGTATTCATCGTGAACCTATGATCATTATTGCTTGTACTGGTTTTCAGGAAGGTAAATAGTATTCGAGCCACTCATTTAGTTGTTTGATCCATGCTGCCTGGCTGGCTTTGTTACGGCCATTCTGAGTTTGTGAATCATATTCATCCTGCATCTTATCCATGCTTTTCACCGATTCATTGTAAAGATCAGGAAGCACTGCCTTTATGTTTCCATTTGGAAAATCTGTTTTAGTAAGCTTCTCAAAAAAAGTACAGGCCGCTAAATAACTGATATCGAAATGCAATTGCTCATGCTGGAGAATCTCATCAGTTTTCTTGCCAGGTTTCACCCAGGATTTTTTCTTATTGAAATAACAAAATACTTTTATTTTCAGGATAGATTTTCCATCTACCGTCTTCATTTCTGCCTGATATCCAAAACCGGAAAAAGTGATGGCAGCTACAATACCCGTATCCAGCGGCACACCTTCAAAGTTTTCCCATTTCAGTTTTGCATCAGGTTTATAATATATCGTTTCTGTTTCCGGCAAATTGGTTTTGGTAGTCCATTCCACAACAACATTTGCCTGTGAAAAAACAGCTGCGTTACAAGACATAAAGAAGATGAAAAGGAATGCTTTCATAACCTGATTGTTGCTGTAAAAAAAAGGTAAATAAAGGAGATGGAAGAAAGAACCATTCCTTTTATCAATAGATTAACAGGAAGAATCTTTATCTGCCTAATCTTTTCATAACGCGTTCTGCAATCTTAGCCATACTGAGTTTCTCCATACAATCAAAATGTTCTAACGGACATTTATCTGTACCATAACGGCTACAGGGCTGGCAACGGATATCAAGAAGGAAATTATCATACATCTCCCCTTCTTTGTTCTTTCCTGCAGATCCATAATAAGGGGCAACATCAAGTTTTGGCGAGGTTCCACCCCAGATGGCGATTACCTGTTTTTGAAGGGCAACAGCGATATATTGCATACCGGTATCATGCGAAATCACCAGTTTTGATTGTCGAACAATATCAGCGGATTCGTTGAGATTAAACTTCCCACAGGCATTATATATTTTTCCGGTATCCACCTGCCTTACTGCTTCTCCCATTTGCTGGTCTTCGGACCCACCAACCAGAACAATAGGATGATCGATCAATCGGCAGAGCTCCTGTAACTGATGCAGCGGGAGCTTTTTAGTAAAATAGGTTGCCCCAATCACTAGTGCAATAAACCCCGCCTGATGCGAGGTTGGCAAATCATCAGCAAAAACACGGTCTTTTTCAGGAATAAAATAATCCAGACCCAGTCCGTCATCTTTTACTCCAAGAGCCTGAACGGTATCCAAACTTCTTAGGGTGATATGCCTGCCAGGCATCCTGTTGATATTAAAATTGGTGAGAAGGAATTTTGGCCAGCTCAGTTTATCGATGGTGAATGCTTTCTTTTTTAATGCACGTTTGATCTTATTGCTTCGAAGATTATCATGCAAATCGATCACCACATCATAATTTTCCTCTTTCAACTTTACAATCAGGTTTTTCAGATCATCTTTGAAATAAAAAAACTGATCAACATAAGGATTTGCTTCCGTCACTTTCCGGAAAGATTCTTTAGTGAGTAAATGCACTTTTGCATCGGGCAATTGTTGTTTTACACAGCGGAATACCGGACTGGCTAACACGATGTCGCCTATTGATGAAAACCTTATGATGAGTATTTTAGTCAAATTGAATAAAGAATAATGAATATTGAATAAAAGTAGTAAAACTAAATGCTCAGGTTTCAATAAAGTCGAGATCTTTACCAAAAGTTTCATCAATGAAAAAAGCCGCCACCACTGTAATCAGCATGATAATAACTGCTGCAATCCACCCTGCCGTAACATAATCGGTAAAATGCCTCAATTGTTGAAAAAGTGGCAGTATGAAAATAGCCAGCATGCCCCTTACCATATTGGGTATAGTGGTTGCCGCTGTTGCTCTGAGATTGGTTCCAAACTGTTCGGCACCCATGGTTACAAAGATGGCCCAAAAACCGGTACCAAAGCCTAGTCCGGCACAGATCCAATACATTTTACTTGCAGTGCCATTCCATTGAGTAGTGAAAAACAGCAGCATGAAAAGAGCAGTTATCGCATAAAAGATATAGAGGGCTTTTTTCCTGCTTTTCAACCATTGGCTGATAAACCCGATCAGGATATCTCCAATAGAAATTGCGGCATAGGCAAACATCACTGCTTTACCGGGATCGATTTTCTCTTTGATCCCCATCTTTTCGCCAAATTCGCCTGAGAAAGAAACCAGTACACCGATCACGAACCAGGTAGGTAATCCGATTAAAATATTTAAGATATAACGTCGAAGCCTGTCCGCATTTGTGAACAACATGAAGAAATTGCCCCTTTCCGCAGACTTATTTCTTGCATGATGAAACAATCCTGACTCAAATACTGAAATACGAAGCAGCAAAAGTAATATACCCAATCCACCTCCGATAAAATAACAGGTACGCCAATGGAAGTTTTCTTTGATCAAAAAAGCAAAAACAGCGCCTGTTAATCCGATCCCTGCAACCCATGAAGTGGCAATCCCTCTTTTCTCTTTAGCAACGAGTTCAGACACCAGTGTAATTCCGGCACCCAATTCTCCGGCAAGGCCTAGCCCTGCTATGAAACGAATGGCTTTGTATTGCTCAACTGTTGTTACAAACCCGTTTGCAATATTGGCAACAGAGTAAATCAAAATGGATCCGAAAAGCACACTCAATCGACCCTTCTTATCGCCCATCACCCCCCAGATGATGCCGCCGATAAGCAACCCCCCCATCTGCCACATGATGATTCCTTCGCCATCAAGAGTGATTTGTGATTTAGACAAACCCATATCCTGCAAACTTGGCACCCTGATAATACTGAATAGAAGTAAATCGTAAATATCAACGAAATAACCTAAAGCGGCTACCAAAACGGCAGTATTGAAAATAGTTGTCTTTTCTTTATGTATGCTTTGCATTATGCTGTTGGACTGGCTTTCTTTTTTCCAAAAAACAATTTGATGAGCACAGGAGCAGTGGTTACGAATACAATTCCAATCACAATCAGTTCAAGATGTTTTTCCAGATCAATACCAAACTGTTTTTTGAATAAGGCATTCAGGTAATGGCCGATGAATAACATGGATGTTACCCAAGCGATACAACCGATGATATTGAAAAAACTGAATTTCTTTTTTTCCATTCCAACAATACCTGCAACAATTGGGGCGAAAGTACGCACAAGGGGAAGAAAGCGGGCAAAGATGATTGCACCACCCCCGTGCTTATCATAAAAATCCTTCGCATCATACAGGTATTTTTTCTTAAATAAAAACCTGTCGCGCCAGTTAAACATGGCAGGACCAACTTTTCTGCCGGTGAGATATCCAACTGTATTGCCTAAAATACCTGCAACAATGCAAAGCCCTGATATGATGAGCAGGTTGAAGAAATCGTTCCCTGTATTCAGTGAAATAGAATCTACCAGTGGCGTACTCAGTATGCCGGCTACAAATAATAAGGAGTCTCCCGGGAAAAAGAAACCAACAAAAAGGCCTGTTTCTGCAAATATGATCAGCAGCAAAAGCCAAAGCCCTCCGTTTAAGATATAGAACATGGGAGTAAGCAAATCAGTCCAGGTGAAATCTTTTTTCAAGGGGATTGCATCAACTGAAGAAAGGCGGCTAACCGAAACCGTTAATCCCTCATAACCTTCTACTTTGATAGTTACAGAATCAGAGTAAGGCTTCACTAAGGCGAGATGGCCATTTTTATCAGTATGATAAACCACTCCATTTATGTTGACGGATGCATTCTTAACATCTCGTTTATATTGGTCGCACAGGCTGATCTTTACGGTATCTTGTGCTAGCATGAAGGTGCTGATCAAGAGCAAGGTAAATAGCAGAAATATTTTTTTCATGTGATTTCTTTGTGGTTAATGCCGATGGTGTTCGTGAGTGGAATGT
The DNA here is from genome assembly GCA_026391525.1 of Sphingobacteriales bacterium. Taxonomy (GTDB): domain Bacteria; phylum Bacteroidota; class Bacteroidia; order Chitinophagales; family Chitinophagaceae; genus Ferruginibacter. Next base: position 9,823 of record JAPLEF010000025.1, on the reverse strand, counting down.
TTTTCATGCTCATGATGGTGACCGTGGCTGAGTTCACCTTCCCATTTACTTACCACTGCTGTGGCAATACTGTTACCTACAACATTTGTAGCACTTCGGCCCATATCTAACAATGGATCGATACCTAGCAAAAGCGCTAAACCGGCTTCAGGAATATTGAAAGTAGCCAGCGTACCTGCTATCACTACAAGAGATGCCCTTGGCACACCTGCAATTCCTTTACTGGTAAGCATCAATACCAGTAACATACTGATTTGTGTGGGGAAATCGAGGTGCATGCCATAACTCTGGGCAATAAAAAGTGTTGCAAAAGTCATGTACATCATGCTGCCATCTAAGTTGAAAGAATACCCGAGAGGCAATACAAAACTCACAATTTTATCGCGACATCCAAATCTTTCGAGTTCTGTCATCGTTTTCGGAAAAGCAGCTTCACTACTTGAAGTGCTGAATGCGATCAATATGGGTTCTTTGATTCTTTTCAAAAGATGTAAAACCCGCTTTCCGATTACCAGTGCGCCAGCCAATAAGAGTATCGTCCATAAGATGAGCAATCCGAAATAAAATTCACCGATGAAAATGGAGTATGTTTTTAAGATGCCCAGTCCTTGCTTGGCAATGATAGAAGTCATGGCACCGAAAACAGCAATCGGTGCAAATTTCATTACATACCCGGTAACTTTAAGGATGATATGTGCAACAGCATCAAGCGCTTTGATAACCGGATGAGCAATTTCACCCAAAGCAGCTGCAGCCACTCCAAAAAAGAGGGAGAATACCACAATCTGGAGGATTTCATTTTTGGCCATGGCTTCAATGAAGCTGGATGGGAATACATGATAAAAGAAATCTCTCAACGAAAGGGCTGCTTTATCAATTCCTGTGGCACCTGCAGTATCAGGGAGTGTTAAATGCATCAAACGCCCGGGTTCAAAAATATTAACCAATAACATACCAAGCAGTAAGCTCATCAGCGAAGCACATAAAAACCAAAGCAGTGTTTTTCCCCCAATCCTTCCAACTGCACTGATATCTCCCAATTTGGCAACACCTACAACCAGGGTGGTGAATACCAGCGGAGCAACTATCATCTTAATCAGGCGAAGGAAAATATCAGCAAGAAGGGTGAACCACTCTGTTTTTTTGTCACGGCTTTTTATAACTGCAGCTTTCTCGCTGGAGAGCCATTCTTTCTCCTGACGAAGTTGTTGGTAAGCATTTGAAGCCGTATCGAGTAAAATAGCAATCTGCCTGTTGAGGCGGTTAATGGAATCCGTCCAAAATATAAGATCCTGCCCCGGCCTTGCAGAAGTGGCATCATTGAGCAGGTCTTTCTGTGCATTTCCCCTTGCTGATTCTGCAGCTTTTTTCTTGCTTTCCAGTTCCTTTAAGCCATTTTTCTCTGCAAAGGCTCGAAGGTTTTTAAACCCTGATGCATTTTCTTGTAACCTCGATTCTGCAAAGGCTAAACGTTCATTTTCTTCGCCTACGTAATATCTGTTCATAATGAACCCTAAAATAATACCGAGAACAAGGGCAATCCCAATATATAGTGTAAGCCTGCTTTTGTGCGGTTTTTGATTTTGCATGAATATATATTCGATTTGCAATATAGGACTTAATGCTTGTTGTTGCATTTCATAAATGCAAATTTGTCATTGAGGTTCTACCATTCGGATTAATTGCTTATTTTGGCACATTGTAATTACTAAAGAAAATAAAGCATGAGTTTATTTGTAAGAAAACCAATGGCTTCTTTGATGAATGAAGCACAAGAAACAGGCACACACACATTGAAAAAGACTTTAGGTGCCTGGGGTCTTATAGCACTGGGAATTGGAGCCATCATTGGAGCAGGTTTATTCTCCATTACCGGAATGGCTGCTGCAAACCACGCTGGGCCTGCCATTACATTATCATTTGTAGTTGCTGCACTAGGATGTTTATTTGCCGGCCTTTGCTATGCCGAATTTGCATCTATGATTCCGGTTGCTGGAAGTGCTTATACTTATTCGTATGCTACCATGGGTGAATTCATTGCCTGGATTATTGGATGGGATTTGGTACTGGAATATGCTGTTGGCGCTGCAACGGTTGGAATCAGCTGGAGCCGTTACTTGGTTAAATTCCTTGAAGGTTTTAACATTCACCTGCCACAGAGTTTGACAGTAGGGCCTTGGGATGGTGGTATCATTAACCTCCCGGCAGTTTTTATAATTGTGTTGATGAGTTTATTATTGATTAAAGGAACAAAAGAAAGTGCTTTTGTAAATGCCATCATTGTAAGTTTAAAAATTACTGTAGTGCTTGTATTTATTTTCCTTGGATGGCGCTACATCAATAATGATAATTATAACCCTTACATCCCTGATAATAATGGAACTTTCGGTGCTTTTGGTTTTAGTGGAATCATCAGAGCAGCTGCTATTGTATTTTTTGCGTATATCGGATTTGATGCAGTAAGTACTGCAGCCCAAGAGGCCAAAAATCCCAAGAAAGACATGCCTATCGGAATTTTAGGTTCATTAGCCATATGTACCATCTTATATATTCTTTTTGCACATGTGATGACAGGGGTAACCAATTATACCACATTTGCAGGTAAAGATGGAATTGCACCGGTAGCATTAGCCATAAATCATATGGGTACAACAAATGAATCCGGTATCCTCACGCCTGATTATCCATGGTTAAACAGGGCAATAGTTGTAGCAATTCTTGCCGGTTATGCATCTGTAATCCTGGTAATGCTGATGGGTCAAACAAGAGTTTTTTTTAGTATGAGCAAAGACGGACTTATTCCATCAATTTTTTCAAAAGTGAATCCGAAAACTCAAACACCTGTAAAAAGCAATTTACTATTTATGGTTTTTGTAAGCCTCTTTGCTGCATTTGTACCGGCAAGAGTCGTAGGTGAAATGACTAGTATTGGAACATTATTCGCATTTATTCTGGTTTGTATTGGCGTTTGGGTTATGCGCATCAAGATGCCAGAACTTCAAAGATCATTTAAAACACCATTTGTGCCTCTGGTTCCTATACTTGGTATTTTTGTCTGTCTTTTTATGATGGTATTTTTACCCATGGATACCTGGATTCGTTTATTGGTTTGGATGTTATTGGGTATGGACATTTATCTGGTA
>JAPLEF010000025.1:0-6638 GCA_026391525.1 Sphingobacteriales bacterium | reverse complement strand
TGGAAATGGTACGAATAACCGAAAAGGAATGCGTATTGCCCGCATCACTGGCTTGATCCTTTCCTTGCTGTTAGTTGTAACCGGACTTTTGCATCAATACACTGTAGGTTTTGAAAGTGACCATACATTGTTGTATATATCAATCGGGTTTGCCGTTTTACATTTGTTTATTTATGGCCGTAAATTAGGACGGGTTGAGCCTGCAGATTAAATGATTCATCCATGGAAAACATGGTAATTAATATAGTTTGACTGCATCTAATTAACAATATTTTTTTGGAAGTTATCTGGGTGGCTCAATCTACATTTTTTGGTAAAGATGAGGTGAGGTTATGGCGCAATAATGGTGTAGCTAATTAGTAAATAGTATTTTATTCCACTTTCACTTCATCTACAAAGATATGGGTATCACCACCTGCACCTTCATGCCAGCCAGGCAACTTCCCATATTGTTTCATTTCGATTCGAACGTACCGGGCCTGTTGTGGTGTAATTTTTGTTTCTATCCATTTACGCCGGGGTACTTCATCACGGATATCCATAAACGCAGTATCATTAAAAATACGCTTATAAGCAGTTCCATCAGTTGAAATGGATATCTTAATCGAGGAAGGCATCACAATCCATGATCGGGTATCCTGCAACAATCCTAAAGCAATTTTCTTGATTGAAGTAGGCTTGCCGAGATCAACCACTATATCAGGATTAACAACCTGATAACCTTGCCAATTGCCCATCCTCCAGTTGGTGGTACCGAGTATGCCATCCACCAAGCCATCCGGCCCTCCCCCGTCGTATTGCTTTTCATAGGGCTGTAATAACTGTACTTTCCATTGATGGGGCATGAGCTGATAATTGGCTTCAGCAATAAAACTCCGGTTGCCATTTTCGCCAATAGCGATAGCTTTTAATACCATGCTTTGCCTAACCTTGATAGGTGCCGTATAAGGCTTTGAATGGATTGTAGGTATACTCCCATCTGTGGTATAAAATAAGGTTACTCCCGATTGCGGAGAATAAAGTTCTACCAATAGACTGTCTTTGAAAGATGGACCGCCTCCATATATAATCGGATTGATTACAATTGGCTTTGCTGTTCCGATACTTTCCAATGCACCAGGAATGGAACCCGTAAAAAAGTTTGAGGGATTATTGCCCATCATGAAAGTGATCAGTCCGCCTCCGGCAATATCATTGTGTAAAAGATAAGGTTTATTCCATTCTTTTGGACGTAGCGAAGCGGTAGTACTGAGCAAAGCCTGTTGGATATATTTATTTTCATCACTGTTTTCAGGTGCATTGATGATGAAAGACTTTCCATTTTCCAACCGTATTTCAGCGAGATCAAATAAAGGTGACCCGATGATATATTCCCCTGAACCAGGCGTTACCGGATAAAATCCAAGCGAACTCAGTACATACCATGCACTCATCTGGCCACAGTCCTCATTCCCGATCAGGCCATCCGGGCTATTGGTATACATCTCTTTAAGGATCCGCCGCACCATGGCCTGTGCTTTGGATGGATTGCCTGCATGATTATATAAATATGCAATGTGGTGGCTGGGTTCATTGCCATGAGCATACTGCCCGATGAGCCCGGTAATATCCGCCTGATCGCGACCTGTGGTTTGAGATGATGCTGTAAATAAAGCATCAAGCCGATCTTCAAATTTTTTTTGTCCGCCCATTAACTTCGTGTACCCGTCAACGTCTTGAGGCATATAAAATGAATATTGCCAACTGTTGGCTTCAGTAAAATGATTGTTAACTTCCGATGGATCGAAAGGTTCCTGCCAACCACCGTTCTTCACCGGGCGCATAAAACCTGTTTTAGTATCGAGCACATTTTGATAATACCGGGCCCTTTTCGAAAAGGCACGGCTTACAGTTGAATCACCTAAAGCTGCTGCAAATGCTGCTATACAGTAATCATCGTAAGCATATTCCAACGTCTTGCTTACACTTTCATGTTCGGCTTCTGTATTGATCCTTCCAGTTGAAATATAGGTGGGTAGTCCGAAATGTTTCCAGTTGGCACTTTTCTGCATGGCTTCTAAGGCTAAACTGCTATCGAAACCGCCGATGCCTTTCAGATAAGCATCAGCAATGACAGAAACACTATGATACCCGATCATGCAGTCGGTTTCATTGGATGCGAGTTCCCAAACCGGTAATCTTCCACCTTCCTTGTACTGAGCAAGAAAAGTTTTGATATAATGCAGGGTTCTTTCCCTGTCGATCAAAGTATAGAGCGGATGGGTAGCCCGATAGGTATCCCACAAAGAGAAAACAGAATAATGTTGATACCCCACAGCAGTATGGATAAGATTGTCGCGCCCCCTGTATTGTTGATCAACATCCATATCCAAACAAGGCACAATTGCCGTATGATAGAGCGCAGTATAAAAAATGCTCAAATCATCATTGCTTGTAGATTTAACATCAATTTTAGAAAGTTCAGTTTCCCAGGTTGCGGCTGCTGCCTGGCGAACTTCGTTGAAAGATTTTCCATACGATTCCGCCATAAGATTTGCTTTTGCACCTTCAATACTTACTGATGAAATGGCAACCTGCACGTAAAGATCTTTTGAATTATTGCCCGAAAAAGTAAAATAAGCCTTGATATTTTTTGCCGCATCAACCTTGCTGATCCTTTCTGCGATCAGTGTATCGTTGAGCCAGATACCCGATTTCACCGGTGCTGAAGATAATTTCATCACAAAATAAACATACTGGTTGGTGGCCCACGACTTACTTCTGCGCATACCGGTGATCGTTACACTATCTTCCACATGGATAGAAGACATCAACACTTCATCTCTGTGTTGCAGATCGAGTATCAGCTGATTGCTCTTATCGCCGGCAAACCTGTAATGATGGTAACCGGTTCTTGTGGTTGCAGTAAACTCAGCGGCAATATTGTCGTCCAGTAATTGCACTGCATAATAACCCGGCGAGGCAGATTCTTTATAGTGCGAAAAGGCGGATCCATAAATTTTATTTGAAGGAGAAGGAGCTCCCTGCATCGGCATAAGCAGGATGTCGCCATAGTCGCTCACTCCGGTACCACTGAGATGCGTATGCGAAAATCCATAAATAAAGCTATCAGAATAATGATATCCGCCGCAACCGTCCCAACCGTTAAGGCGGGTATCCGGACTAAGTTGAACCATTCCATGAGGCAATGTTGCCCCGGGGTAAGTATGGCCATGGCCGCCGGTGCCAATAAAGGGATTTACAAATTGATTATAGCTGGATTGCGCATCAGTACGGTTTAATGCGTGAACAAAAAGTAAAAAGAAAATGAGTTTTAACGGCATAACAACAATTAAACATTTTTGGCAAGCGCCGGAATCAAATTACTATTTTTCTTTAATTGGATCAGCATAAATATTTAGTCATTAAAAAATAACAGCCTTCTAAAAAGAAGGCTGTATACAAGGTTTAAAAAATAATCCTTAAAATGGCAAGTCATCCTCCATTGCAACAGATGCCGCCGGAGATTTCATAACGGGGGACGGAGAAGCGCCGGCATAGCTTACATTCCCCTGATTTGAGCCATTATTATCAGATGGATTGGTGCCGAGCAATTGCACGTTTAGAACGCGCATCCGAAGTGTAGCAGCTGCCTGACCTTCTTTATTCAAATACGCATCTGCTTCAGGAGTACCTTCCGCAAAAACAGTTCTGCCCTTGGTTAGATAATCTGCTACAGCCGTACGGTCTGTCCAATAGGCACATTCAACCCAGGTGGTTTTTTCTTTCTGGTTTCCGGAACTGTCTTTATAACGTTCCGTGTTGGCCACACTGAAATTGATTACCTTTTTCCCATTTACTTCTTTTAAAATACAATCTTTTCCCAGATTGCCGATGATTTGTAACTTGATCATGTTGTTTTTTTTTGTGTTATCGATGTATATTGTTTCGTTGGAATGTTTGAAACGTTTAGGTAGGATTTTGATGTTTATTATTTTATTGAATGTTTGCTTCAAATATTATGGCATACCAATATGTAATCATCAAAAAACTGAAAAAATATTCATTACTGATTTTAAATTGAAGTTAGCATATGCATCCAAACTACAATTCACATTTCATCAACATTGTTGAATTCTGGATAGCCTATTCATATCATACCATAAATTTTAGTTCATTTTTTTCTTCAGGGTACTTACCTGATCCTGCAGGTTGTTTACCAAACTGGCCAATGAATTCACATCCCATCGTTGTTGACTGGCCACTTTACCTATTACCACCTGCGCCAACCAGAGTTCGAGGATATCTTCGGTATTCACCTGATAAGGTTGATAACTGGGATTATCGCTTACCAGAGAAAGCTTGTTTTTCAATTTATTATTCCGCACAATCCTTTTATACACGATACCTTCATTCCTGCTCACTACAATATAAGCTTGATTATTTTTGAGTTCATCGATGGCACCAATCTTTTCCCCAACAATAATGCTTCCGCTAGGTGTAGGTAACATACTGTCTCCAATGATTTCAAAAGCACGGTAATTACCACCGGCTAACATGGGAAGCGTGAAAGTATTGAGCTCGTCAATGAATTCAGTATCGGCATAGCCGGCCAAATAACCTGCTGCAGCTTTTACCGGCACGAAATGGATGAGGTTCCGCTCCTGATTTCCCATTTTCTGCATGCGGCGCTTTTGGAGATAACTGCCTGATTGAACTGATAAACTAAGGTCTTTAAGTAATAACTCATCAAGGGTTAGTTTGAACAGTTCGGCAACAATCTCCAACACTTCGAGCCTGGGTTCAGCACGTTCTTCTTCATAAGCACCTATCAGTGATCTTTTGATATTGAGTTTGTTCGCAAATTCTTCCTGCGTCCAGCCACGGAGCTTCCGCAGGTATTTGAGGTTTAATCCGGCTTTTGACATGATGAAACTAATTTGGTTAGTACAAATATACTAAATAGTTTAGTTTCTCAAAATTATTTTTATTTCAGCTAGAAGCATTTCACGGTATCGTTATAGTTTAAAGCCGGCAGCATTCAAAATATATGCCGTATTCACAGCAGAGTACTTATTTTTGCCAAAACTATCCACATGGAGTTAGTACTGGTTTTGCATAGCCTGTTGCGTTGGGCGATCGTATTTTTCGGGTTGTGGACTGTCATAAATGGGTTTACAGGAGTTACCGGAAAAAGGCTTTATTCTAAATCCGACAATCTCAGTAATCTGCTTTTTATGATTTTCTGCGATATCCAACTCGCCTTAGGCCTTACCCTTTATTTTTCGAATGCCTGGTTCGACAAATTAAAATCCGGTATGGGCAACGTGATGAAAAACAGTTACGACCGCTTCTTCACGGTAGAGCATGCGCTCCTGATGATTATCGCCTGGATACTGGTTCATGCAGGGCGTTCTGCAGTAAAACGTGCCGCGCCTGAAAAGAAACACAAAAAAATGCTCGTATTTTTCGGAATCGCTCTTTTATTGATACTTGCAGCAGTACCCTGGCCTTTCCGAACTGAAATCGCCAAACCGCTTTTCCGATGGTTCAATTAATCAACCGTATTCCAATCATTTCTTTTTACAATTATGGCACCTAAAAATCAACCCATCATTCTGATCACCAACGATGATGATATAACGTCGCCGGGTATACGTAGCTTGGTAGAGGCGGTTAAAGACTTAGGCAAGGTGGTAGTAGTGGCGCCCGATAAACCGCAAAGTGGAATGGGGCACGCCATAACCATCGGCTCGCCTTTGCGCCTGAACAAGATGAATATTTTTGCAGAAGTGGAAGCCTGGCAAACCAGTGGCACTCCTGTGGATTGTGTAAAACTTGCCGTAGATAAGATTTTACACCGTAAACCCGATATCTGCCTGAGCGGCATCAACCATGGCGCCAATCACAGTATCAATGTGATCTACAGCGGAACCATGTCGGCCGCCATGGAAGCCTCTATTGAAGGAATTCCGAGTATCGGATTTTCGTTGCTGGATTACCGTTATGAAGCAGATTTCGAACCTTCCAAACTGATCGTCCGCAAAATTGTAAGCAGCATCCTTGCACAGAAGAAAATAGACAAACACCTTTTACTGAATGTGAATATCCCTGCTGTGCCTTCAAAAGAAATCAAAGGCATCAAGATTTGCAAACAGGCATATGCCAAATATGAAGAGGATTTTGATGAAAGGCTCGATCCGCACGGAAAGAAATATTACTGGCTGACCGGGGAGTTCAAAAATTTTGACAAAGCCCGGGATTCTGACGTTTACGCCCTCCAACACAATTATGTCAGCGTGGTGCCCGTTCAATTCGATCTTACCAATTATACCCTCAAAAAACAACTCGAAAAATCCAATCTCTTTAAATGATTTTCAAAAAAGACCATATCGGATTCGGGATGATTCTCGGATTCTTAGCCCCGATGCTGGGTTTTCTTGTTTTTAAATGGAAAAATTTCGGAGTTTTCAGCATGAAAGAATTTCTGCAGTTCTTATATGTGGAACCCGGTTTCCGCACGCTCTCAGCCGCCCTTAGCCTCTCCCTACTAGCCAATGCGGTGGTGTTTACCCTATATATCAATACAGGAAAAGATCAGACGGCAAAAGGTGTTTTCATCACAACAGCCATTTACGGATTGGTAGTTTTACTCATCA
>JAPLEF010000071.1 GCA_026391525.1 Sphingobacteriales bacterium | reverse complement strand
TGTCAAAGATCTCTATCAAAATCAAATTGATATTAAGGTGGTAGACAACTATAAAATATTGCTCAACCCATTTTTTTCTTTACCAATTACTTGTTTATCAAGCCATTTCTCTTGGCTGCTTGTAAAAATAATTATGCTGTCTTCTTCAAGTTTCATGATAATTTTCGCTTTGTGCATTAATTCTTTTAATTTTACTTCAGTTAGTTCACCTTCAAATACACTGTTTTGTATCCAGTTGAGGTACTGCCTACATAACTTTAGCATTTTTCCAACCCGTTTTTCACCTATATCGTAAACTAATATGTGATACATTTTACCACCAAGATTTAAAAGGGTGATATTGCTCTATACCTAGAATGTGTTTGCTCAATTTGTAACATTCTAATTTTACCAAATGCTTGTAACTTACATGCCGGCCAAGCGAACGGTGCTTAATGGTTTCATTCAATTTTTCATCCCACGCTTTTACAACAGTTTTTCTACCACTTTCTTTTAGCAGGCAACTATTTAGCTGTTTATCAAAATCACCAGCCTGTATCTGTTTTTTATTCATCAGCGAAAAAATTAACCGGTCGACCAATATAGGTTTAAAAATTTCTGTCAGGTCAAGTGCCAGTGAAAAACGCCTTTCGCCGGGCTGGTGCAAAAAACTAATGGTGGGGTTTAACTGGGTATGATAGACCATGTCGAGACACAACGTGTAGCACATACTGTTTACAAAACTAACCATGGCATTTACTTCATTACCCGGCGGCTGTTTGCTGCGGTTGCCCATTTCAAAATCATTGATTATGGTATCAAAGGCTTCATAATAGCTTATACGGATATTACCTTCCAGCCCCATCAGCATGGGAATATCAGTGGCCGTGGGCAATTGTAGCGCCAATGCTTCAATTTTTGCAATAGATGCGCTGGTATCTTTATCCCGGTTATTATAGTAGCGCAGATTTTTAACCATGTTAAAAGCAGCTGCTTCGACCAACTTGATGGCAATTACCATCCGCTTTTTGTTGTTGCTGTAGGTGGATGCCTGTGCTATTAGCATTTTGCCAGCAAGCAAATAATCCTTGGCCATAAAAGAGCCGGTATAATGTTCGTAATAATCAAAAAAGTGAACGCTTATATGCTCTTTACCCAAAAAGTTATACATGGCACTGTTGGTATCCAGGCTGCCAAAGACATAGAGATTGTCCACTGTTTCTACCGGTAAGTATTTGGGGGTGCCTTCTATACCATCCTCATCTATCGGTAAAAATTTAAGCGTATTATCTTTCCGGCTCAGGCGACCGGGGTTAAACAGATAGTAAGATTTTTTCATTTGATGGTTGGTTACCGAAATATTTTAAAACTGTAACAACATAACGCCACTGCCGATGCCTATTCACCACTGTAACAAAAATCGAAATAAGAACAGGATTTGCAGATTTTAGCATGCAGCAAGGGCGGGCAAATTTCACTGGCGGCTATTTCGTTTACATGGCCGATTACCAATTGTAAATACATTTTATCTGCTTCCGACAATTGAATACTTTTGGTTTCCCTGAGTTTTGGGTACTCCAATACACCGGTTACTCCTTCAACACCATTTTGATCCAGCAGCATAATGTAATACTTCAGTTGCCACTCATGCGCCGCTTCCATTTTATCACTCCGCTTTAGCTCATGAATCACTTTATTTTTTGCATCATAAAAATCAATCTTACTGCCTTCAATTTCAATTTCTGAATATCTTTCTAACCGCTGCGGATAACTGGCTTCGTGCAAGAGTTTGCCCTCTGCAACAGTATTGGAACTATGTTCCATGTTGATGCCATTCATAGAAAGCCATAGTTTTCGATGGCAGATGTGGTAATAGTTGATATGTGTGGCGGTGAGGCGCATGCTAAAAATCTCATCTTAGAGCCGGGATTTTATTTGAATGGGTTTATTGATTTTCGTAATCAAATGCGGTCATCAGATCTATCAATTTTTGCTCCGCTCTTTCAAGTGCATCACTTGTTTCTCCTTTTGTTTGAATAAAACCACCAGCCTGTAAACTTATAAATATGTCCACTCCTTTAATAGATTCATCAACAATCGGTTGTGCCTTATTTGAATCTTCCTCTGAAAGTTTCGCTCGTATACTGCCCGCTATTGAATTAGCATTATCGCTTATTGACAAAGCCAGTGTATCCATTAAACTAAATGTCCGGGATTGATTGGATGTGATTTTCCAATTGATAACTGATTTTGCCAATCCTTTTATCCATTCTTCCCTTATTTTTTTTGGTGCAACTAGGCAGGGACCGAATATGTTTTTTGATTCTACCCATCCTTCGCTTTTCAGTTTTTCTATTGTTGCATCAGCCATTTCAGGTTCAAAAGAATTTAAACTCACTGAAAATAATCTTCTCAAATCGATAGCAATATCAGCTACAAATAAACCAGAAGCCCGGCTATTATTGGGTATCCATTTTCTGCTTAAACTTCTATCTTTACCTTCCAATAAAGCAACGATATCTCCTTCTTTTAATTCATCACCATTCTCATCTCTAACAATTACTTTATTGTTAGGTCTGTCGCTTCTGTCGAAGGAAGCATTCTCAGAATCCATACCCGCCAGCAGCGGATGCAAAGCTCTCATGGCAGAAATTGACAGCGGACTTCTTCTTTTCAATGTTCTGTCTTTACCCCCTTTGGCAGCTTTCATCCAACCGCCAAATAATTGGTCAATGTATGTTGGATCACAGGTGCCATAAACCTCCCCCTCTTTCAATTCCTTTTGTTTTGTAACATCAAAAAGGAAAGTTGTTGGTGAAGGTATTTCATTGGTTATTTCGCATAAAGAATCCATTAAAGATCGTTTTACCTGCTGGCCGCTTGAAAATGGAATTCGTCTGTTAAACTGAGCATCATAGTAATATTTCTGACCATCAGCAACACAAAAGACTGTATGCTCGGCTCTTTTCAATGTTCTTACATAAATTGTATTCATGTTATTTTAGTTTTTAGTTTTTAAGATTATTTTTCTACAAATGCATA